>DATDCY010000104.1 GCA_036524115.1 bacterium
GCGCGAACCGTCGCGGCGCACCTGCCGACGCTGGGCGCGGCGGCCCGCGCGGCGCTCGCCGACCAGTGGCTGCCCGGACGGGCGCTGAGCTTCGAGGCGCTCGAGGCGCTCGCGCCCGGCTTCGCCGCCGCCTTCGGTGCGTCGTGGCTGGCGGCGTGTCCGAGGTCCGCGGAGGGCGCGGCGCTCATGGAGGGCGTCAGCCCCGCGGACCGCTTCCTCGGCTACGCGGACGCCGCGGCCGGCGCGGAGCCCTTCGTCTGGCTGCTGGTGCGGCGCGCCGAGGCGTGGAGCCTCGAGTTGCTGTCGCACGGCGACTACGCGACCTATCTCTTCAAGGGCGGCGGCGAGCTGCCGGGCCTCGTCGAGGGGCTCATCCGGCTGCCGGAGTTCTCCCGGGAGGCGCTGTACCTGCCGCTGGAGCAGCTCACCGGCGAGCGCTCGCCGTACGCGGTCCCCGCGCGCGACCTGCCGCTGCTGCGCGAGCTGCGGTCGCGCTTCGCGGGGAGGAAGGTCCACGCCGCCGCCACTTGACCGGCCCGGCGGCAGACTCTATCTTGGAGCGGGTCAGGGTTCGGGATTTCCAGCCATCACATGACGGGAGGGGCCATGGCACTGAAGGCGACGAGGGTCGACACGTGGGCCGCAACCATCAAGGACCAGCCGGGCGGGCTGGCGCTCAAGCTCGAGGCGCTCGCGGCGGCGAAGGCGAACCTGGAGTTCGTCATCGCGCGCCGCGCGCCGGAGAAGCCCGGGACGGGCGTCGTCTTCGTGACGCCGATCAAGAGCGCGAAGGCGTTGGCCGCGGCGAAGAAGGCCGGCTTCAAGAAGACGCCGACGCTGCACACCGTGCGCGTCGAGGGCCCGGACAAGGCGGGACAGGGCGCGCGGATCACCGCCGCGCTCGCGTCGGCCGGCGTCAACCTGCGCGGCTTCTCCGCCGCGGCGATCGGCAAGCGCTTCGTGGCGCACATCGCCGTCGACACGAATGCGGCGGCGGTGAAGGCCATGAAGGTGGTGGCGAAGCTCTAGATGCGATCGGATCCGTGGCGCGACGGGGGACCGGGCGGGAGCGCCGCGTCCCCCGTCGCGCTTTTGCCGTGAGGTCAGCGGCTGCCCCCGGGGCGGCAGAAAAGGTGGGTGCATGAAATTGTACGTGGGCAATCTGCCCTTCTCGGCGTCCGCGGAGGACGTGCGCGCGCTCTTCGAACAGGCCGGGGCGGTCAGCGCGTGCGAGTTGGTCACGGACAGGTTCACCGGCCAGTCCCGCGGGTTCGCGTTCGTCGAGATGGGTTCGCCCGAGGAGGGCGCCCAGGCGATCCAGCGCTTCAACGACCACGAGGTGGACGGCCGGCGCATGGTCGTCAACGAGGCGCGGCCGCGCGAGGCGCGCGCCGGCGGCCCCCGGGGCGGGTTCGGCGGCGGAGGCGGCGGCTACCGGCCGGCTCCCTCGGGCGGCTACGGCGGCGCTCCGGCGTCCCAGGGCGGTTTCGGCGACGGCTCCCCGACCTTCGCCCCTCCCGGCGGAGGGGGCGCCCCCGGCGGTTTCGGGGCAAAGCGCAAGTCGGGCAAGGGCAGCCGGCGGAACGCGCGCGCCGCCAAGCGCGACCGCAAAGCCTTCTGGTAGCCGGGCGCCGATAAGGGCCCGTCTGCGGCGTTGGACCGCGCCCTTCGTCACTGCGGCGTACCAACTGTACGCCTCATTCCTCAGGGCTTGTCCGCCTTGCATCCGGACCCTTCTCGGCGCCCGGCTGCATTTGCCCAAAGAATCAGAATGTCTGTCGCGTCCTAGCCCGGATTATTCATCAGGCATGTAACAAAGAGGGGTGCTGCCAGGTATAAGTTGTTGATCTTGCGAGGAAAAACAACTTAACCGAAAGGCCGCACCCCATGACAGAGTGTAGCACACAGCTG
This sequence comes from bacterium, assembly GCA_036524115.1. Lineage (NCBI taxonomy): Bacteria > bacterium. The sequence goes on from DATDCY010000104.1 coordinate 1,912, forward strand.
AGCTTTGAGGGCAT
>DATDCY010000105.1 GCA_036524115.1 bacterium
AGGGCGTCTGCGAGCTCGGCCTCGCGCAGGGCGAGGACGCCGTCCTCGCCCTCGATGGCGGCGAGCTCGGCCGCCACCCGCTGCAGCTCGCCGGCGACCGCCTCGGCGCGCGTCTCGACGCGCGTCAGGGCGCGCTGGGACTCGGACTCGGCCCGCGAGCCCTCGCGCAGGACACCGGAGGCCTCCTCGAGCGCCGCCTTGACCTGCGCGGCGGCGGCGGTGGCCGCCGCGAGGCCTGCGGCGGTCTCCTGGACGCTGGCATCGGTGCCGACGAGCGCCGCGGCCAGCTCCCGGATCTCGGCCTCCGCCCGCGCGAGGTCCGAGGCGTGGACCTCGATGAGCGCCGCCAGCCGCGCGCCCTCGGCGTCGCCCCGGGCGATCGCCTGCTGGTGCGCCGCAAGGCGTGCTCGGGCCTCGTCGAGCCGCTGGTCGATGGACTCGAGGGCCGAGCGCCGGGCGTAGAACTCCTCGCGCAGCCCGCCGAGCGAGCGCTCGAGCTCGAGCGTCTCGAGGCCCGCGGCCTCGTGGCCGGCCTCCAGCGTCGCGCCCTCGACGCGCAGCGTCTCCTGCAGCTCGGCCAGCCCGCGCAGCTGCGCCTCCTGCTGCCCGACGCGCTCGCCCAGCGTGGCGTGGTTGTGCAGGAGGATGCGCAGCTCCAGCTCCTCGTGCTGCCCCTTGAGGTCGTGGTAGCGCTCGGCCTTGCGCGCCTGGCGCTGCAGCGAGCCGAGCTGGCGCCTGACCTCCGCGGTCAGGTCGGCGAGGCGGACGAGGTTCTGCTCCGTCGCGTCGAGCTTGCGCAGCGCCGCCGCCTTGCGCTCCTTGAACTTCGCGATGCCGGCCGCCTCCTCGAAGAGCACGCGCCGGTCCTCGGGGTGGGCGTCGACGAGCGAGCCGATGTGGCCCTGGCTGATGACCGCGTAGGCCTTGGGGTTGAGCCCGGTGTCGAGGAACAGCTCGCGGATGTCGCGCAGGCGGCAGGCCGCGCCGTTGATGAAGTACTCGCTCTCGCCGGAGCGGTAGAGCCGGCGCGTCACGCAGACCTCGGTGAACTGGTTGTAGGGCGCGGGCAGCTCCTCGCCGGTGAGCTCGACCGTGAGCGAGACCTCGGCCATGCCCAGGGGGTGGCGCGCCTCGCTCCCCGAGAAGATGAGGTCCTCCATGCGCTCGCCGCGCAACTGCTTCGGGCTCTGCTCGCCGAGCACCCAGCGGATGGCGTCGGCGATGTTGCTCTTGCCGCAGCCGTTGGGGCCGACGACGGCGTTGATGCCGGGGCGGAAGTGGACCTCCGTGCGGTCGAAGAACGTCTTGAACCCCTGCAGCTCCAGCTTCTTGAAGATCACCGCGCGTCCCTCCAGCACAACCGTCCGAACGACTTTCAGGAGAAAGCCGTGAACCCACTATCGCGTGTGTGGATAACTATGCACACTACTACATGTGGTGTCAAGCGAGCTTCTCCGAGAAACGAACCTGACGGGGCGTCGAGAGGGGTCCAGATGCAAGGCGCCCGACGATCCGGCGACTGAGACGGCCTGGTGGCCGTCGCAGGGAGGCGGGAGGAGGGCAACGCCGCAGATGGGCCGCTATCGGCGTCCCGTCACTGCTCGAGATGGAGCCAGAGGTAGGCGGCGAGACCCACGAAGAACACGTTCGGCAGCCAGGCGGCAAGCGACGGCGCGAGCCTCCCGGCGTGCCCGAGCGAGATCCCGATCGAGAGCACGATCCAGTAGGCGAAGCCCAGCGTGATGCTGGCGCCGAGGCTGGCCACGATCCCGCCCGAGGGCCCGGCCCGGAACGCGAAGGGGATGGCCAGGAGCGCGACCACGAGGCTCACGAGGGGCAGGGCGAGCTTCGCGTGCAGGTCCACGACGTAGGACGCGGGGTTGAAGCCGCTGCGGCGGAGTTTGCGCACGTACTCGGCGAGCGCGCGGAAGTTCATCTCCTCCGGGCGCTCGCGGTACTGCGAGATGTCCTGCGGCCGCTCCGGCAGCTTCAGCGAGCGCCGCGGGTAGGAGACCGTGCGGATGCCGCCGTCGGGCAGGAACGTGCGGATCGTCACCTGCGTGAAGTCCCAGCGGCCGCGCCGGTAGCGCGCGCTGCGGGCGTCGATGCGCTGGTTGAGGCGCCGCCCGCTGCGGTCGAAGCGGTAGAGCGTCACCCCCTCGATCGACTGCTCCACGGGGTCGAGCAGCTGGATGTTGTAGATCGTCTGGCGCTCGCCGTAGAACCAGATGCGGTTCTGCCGGAAGATGCTGCGCATCGGGCGGTTCTTGATGCGCACGTCCAGCACCGCCTGCGCCTCGCGGGTGGCGGCGGGGACCAGGAACTCGTTGGTGAGGAAGACCAGCGCGCTCGCCGCCGCTCCCGCCAGCACGAGCGGCGCGCAGATGTGCACGAGGGTGATGCCGCCGCACTTGACGGCGGTGATCTCGCGGTTGCGGTTGAGGATGCCCAGGGTCACGAGCAGCGCCACGAGCAGGGACACGGGCGTGATGTGGAAGACGAACAGCGGCATCTTGAGCGCGAAGTACAGCAGCTTCCAGCGCACGGGGGTCGGGAAGTTGAGGAACAGGTCGATGCGCTGGAAGAAGTCGACCAGGACGTAGGTGCCGAGCAGCCCGCCGAAGCAGAGCGCGAAGATCTTGAGAAACTCGCGGGTGACGTAGCGCTGGAGGATCGTCATGGCGCCTGCCGCCCGCCCCGGCGCGGCCAGGGGAGGCGCGGGAGCGTGAACGGGGTCTCGGCGAGCACCTTGCGGAAGAGCAGTGCCGTGGCGGCGGCGAAGAAGAGGTTCGCGGCCCACATCGCCCAGAAGGGGTGCAGCCGTCCCTGCTTGCCGAGCGGCTCGCCGGCGAGGAGGAAGACATAGTAGACGATGGCGATCCCGACGCTCAGCGCGAAGCTCACGAGCTTCTCGCCGCGGCGGAAGAGCACGCCCATGGCGACGCCGAGGAAGCCGAAGACCAGCGCGGCGAACGGGATCGCGAACTTCTTCTGGATCTCCACCTGGGGCGCCCACTGCTGCACGCCGAGGCGCCGGTACTCCTCGACCTTGGCGCGCAGCTCCGGGAGCGTCATCTCGCGCAGGCCTTTTGGCAGCGCGAGGCTCTCCGTGCCCTCCTCGCCGAAGCTCAGCTGCAGGTCGTGCGTGGCGAACTGCGTGCGCTGGTAGGTCTGCAGGTCGCGCGAGAGCACGTGGATGCCGCCGTCCTCGAGCCGGAAGACGACGCGGTTCGACGAGGCGTCGGCGATGAGCCGGCCGCGGGCGGCGACGATGGTGATCGGCTCGCCGGGGGGCTGGCGCTTCTCGGGACGCGCGTCGGAGATGAAGATGCCCTCCATGACGGGGTCGCCCGCGGCCGGGATGTGGTTGACGTAGATGACGAGGCCCTCGAAGTCGTCGTTGAAGACCTTCTCGGTCAACCCGACGCTGGCCTTCGTGCGCACGATCTCGAACATGCGGGTGCGGAAGAGCTGGTTGCCCGCGGGCAGCGCGGCGATGATCAGCCAGCTGGTGAGGGCGTACGCGCCGGCCGCGAAGAGCGCCACGGGCGCGGTGAGCCGCAACAGGCTGAAGCCGCCGGTCTTGAGCGCGGTCAGCTCGTTCTCGGCGGAGAGACGGCCGAAGGTGACGACGCAGGAGAGGAAGACGGACATCGGCACGGTGAGGACGAGGATGGACGGCAGCAGGTAGAGGATCAGGCGCAGCGTCGCCGGTGCGCCGACGCCCTTGTTCACGATCAGCTCCATGAGCCGCAGCACCTGGCTCATGAGCAGCAGGAACGTGAAGACGAGGATGCCCGCGAAAAACGGCGGCAGCAGTTCCCGGAAGATGTAGCGGTCGACGAGCTTCATTCGTGCGGGATTATAGACCGACGCCTCGCACCCGCGAAACCGCGGGCTTGAGGGGGCACGATCCTGGTCTGACCGGGCAGGCCCGCGAACCTGCCTGCCCCGCGGGAGCTGACGCCGACGGGATCCTCGAAATCAGCTGGGCGAAGGGGTGGCGCGGAGCGGGGGACCCCCACGCGGCGGACCGAAGGGAGCACCGTGGGGGTGCGCAGCGACAGGACCCCGAAGCCCGAACGGGCGACGAGAGCTGCGCCGCGCGTGGTCCGCCGGGCTCAGCAGCGGGGGCCGAAGTCGGCGAGGTCGGCGAGGGTCGTCGCGTCGAGGAACTTGTTGATGTTCGTGCCGAGCTTGGCCCAGAGCATGTGCGTGACGCAGTCGTCGGCGCGCGGGCAGCTCTTCTTGCCCGTGGCGAACTCGTCGCTGCAGAAGACCGGGAAGGTGCTCTCGCCGACGGCGCGCAGGATCTCCCCGATCGTGATCTTGTCCGGCGGCTTGCTCAGCTTGTACCCGCCGCGGGGCCCGCGGACGCTCGAGACGATGCCGTGCTTGCGCAGGTGCACGAAGAGCTGCTCGAGGAAGTTCAGCGAGATGTTCTGGCGCTTGGCAACCTCGGAGAGCGGTGTGGGCCGCTCAGTCTGGTACGAGGACAGGCAGTAGAGTGCACGGACTGCGTATCTCCCCTTCGTTGTCAGGCGCATCGCTTCCTCGTCCCCCCGTTGGTTCTTGAGATCGACTGTTTCAGTAAACTTTGAACCCTTGGGGGCGCACTTTATTACCGAATCGGTAAACATGTCAAGAGAAAACTTTCACAACAAAAACGCGGGGTGGGAGCGTCGGGCGCCCCCACCCCGGCTCGCTGCGGCAGGTGCTATTTGGCTGCTGAGACCTTTGCCGGGACCCCCGCGGCAGGCGGCGCCACCATGAGGTGCTCGGCGAAGAGCGCGAGGTTCTTCTCGCCGATCCCGCGCACCTCGAGGAGATCGTCCAGCTTCGTGAAGGGGCCCTTCTTTTCACGCAGATCGATGATCGCCTGCGCGAGACGCTCGCCGATGCCGGGGACGCCGATGAGCTCGGCGAGGCTCGCGCGGTTGACCTCCACCCGCGCCCGGGTGTCGCCCGCCGTCTGCGGCGCGGGCGGGGGCGCCCCCGACGGCGCCGCGGCGCCGGCCGGCGCCGCGACCACGAGGGTCAGCAGGAGAGCGGCTGTTGCGAGATGCTTCATGCGAGACCTCCTTTTCTCTTCTCGAGTCGGCGGCGCGGTGCCGGTCCGACGGTCCGTTGCGGCGGGCGGGGCCGCTTTCGTGGTGGCGACCTCCTTTCCGGCGCGTCGCCCCGCCTCTTCTGTCGCCACGGTCAATGCAGCGGGCGTGCCAGCGGCGCCGGGGGGGCAATGGGCGCTGTTTTCGCGAGGACGGGCCCTGCGGGGCCGGGACCGCTGCGCCCCCTGCGAGCAGGTGCGCGCAGCCGTTGCCCCCGCGGGGGACGCCGGGCGGGAGCGGCGCCGATGTGGTACCCTGCATCGATCATGCACGGATCACCGACACGGAGGATGGCGGTTCGCATTCTCGCCCTCGGCGACGAGGGCAGGCGGGTGCTGCCCAGCCTCGAGCGCGCCGTGCGCGCGGCGTGGCGGACGGCGGGCGACGTCGATCTTGCCGTCGACTGCGCTGGCGACGGCGCGCCCGGGGCGCGGCGCGTCCTGGCGCGCTGGTGCGACCGCGACCGCGCGGACGTGGTGCTCACGGTTGGCCGCGCCGGCCACCTGCGCGAGGACTACGCCCCGGGGATCACGGAAGGATTGATCGAGCGACGGCTCCCCGGGATCGAGGAGCGGATGTGCCTCGCCCCGCCGGCGCGCCCCGAGGACCTGCTCTTCCGGGGGCGCGCGGGTCTGCGCAAGGCGACGCTGCTCGTCAACCTCCCGGCGCGCGCCGCCCGTGCGGCGGCGATCGTCCGCTTCCTGGCCCCGGTGCTCGGCCACGCGCTCGACAAGGCCCGCGGGGACGGCGCGGAGTGCGGGCGGCCCGAGGGCGCGCGTTGAGGGGGATCTTCGTCACCCTGGAGGGCATCGAGGGCGCGGGCAAGACCACCCAGGCCGCACTGCTCGCCGAGGCCCTGCGCGCCCGCGGCGTGCGGGTGGTCGTCACCCGGGAGCCGGGGGGCACGGCGTTCGGCGCGGCGCTGCGAGGCATGCTCCTGGATCCGGCGGCGGGCGGCATCGCGCCGCAGGCGGAACTCTTCCTCTACCTTGCCGACCGCGCGCAGCACGTGCGGGACGTGATCGCCCCGGGGCTGGCCGCCGGGGCCTGCGTCGTCTGCGACCGCTTCGCGGACGCGACGGTCGCCTACCAGGGGTACGGCCGCGGGCTCGATGCCGCGTTCATCGCGGAGGCCAGCGCGGTCGCGGCTGCAGGCGTCGCCCCGGACCTGACGGTGCTGCTCGACTGCGAGGACGTCGCATCCGGGGTGAAGCGCGCCATGCACCGCCAGGCCGCGGACGGCACCGCGGGCGTCGCCGACCGCTTCGAGCGGGAGGAGCTGGGCTTCCACCGGCGGGTGCGCGACGGCTACCGGGCGCTTGCGGCCGCGGCCCCCGGCCGCTTCCGCGTGCTCCCGGCCACGCTGCCTGTCGCCGAGTTGCAGCGGCGGATCCTCGCCGAGGTGGAGGCGCTGCGCGGGGGCGGGGAAGGGCAGGGCGCGCGATGAGCCTCGGCGGCGTGGTCGGCCACGCGCCGCAGCGCGAGCTGCTCGCGCGGGCCCTCGCGCGGGGCGCCGTGCACCCGGCGTACCTCTTCACGGGTCTGCCGGGCGTCGGCAAGCGCCTGCTCGCCCTCGAGCTGGCGCGCGCCTGGCTCTGCCACGCGGAGATGGGCGCGCCGTGCGGCGCCTGCCCGTCGTGCCGCGCCGTCGGCGGCGACGCCCATCCGGACTGGCTGCTCGTCGCCCCGGAGAAGGAGAAGGAGAAGAGAAAGAGCATCGGCGTCGAGCAGGTGCGGAACTTCGGCGCCTGGCTCTGGCAGACGCCGGCGCGGGGGAGCCGCAAGGCCGCGTTGATCGACCCGGCGGACGCGCTGACCGCGGAGGCGGCGAACGCACTGCTCAAGACGCTCGAGGAGCCGCCGCCGGGGCGCGTGGTGGTTCTGGTCGCGTCGCGGCCGGGGGCGCTGCCGCCGACGGTCCGCTCCCGCTGCCAGCAGGTCGCGTTCGGCCCGCTCGCCGAGGAGGAGGTCGCCGAGGTCCTGCGCCGCAACGGCTGGCCGGCACAGGCCGCGCGGCAGGCGGCGGCGCTGGCCGACGGCAGCCCCGGTGCGGCGCTCACCCGCGACGCGAAGGCTTGGCAGGAGAGCGCGGAGACCGTCCGCTCGCTGCTCGAGGCGCTCGCGCGCGGCGAGCGGGGCGCGGCCC
>DATDCY010000106.1 GCA_036524115.1 bacterium
TCTTGTTGGTCTATAGAAATGTCCTCCCGTAACTGTTCAGTAGAAATGTCCTCCCATGGAGACATGGGAGACCGTCACGATGAGTCGGAAGGAGGCCCCCCGGGCTGGCCTGGTCAAGGCGGCCCTCGCCGATCAGATCAGCAATGCCCAAGCGGCCCACGCCCTCCGGATCAGCCTCCGGCAGTTCCGCCGCCTCAAGGCGCGGTTTCGCGCTGCGGGGGTCCGCGGCTTGGTCCACCGCCTCCGGGGCCGGCCCTCGATGCGGACCCTCGCCGTCGCGGTGCGCGATCGTGTGCTCGCGCTACTCACGACCACCTACCGCGACTTCAATGACTGCCACAGCACCGAGAAGCTCCGCGAGGTCGAGGGGCTCCGCGTCAGCCGCAGCACCGTCCGCCGCCTCCGCCGCGCCCAGGGCCTGCCCCCCAAACGCCGGCGCCGCCCCCGCCAGCACCGCACCCGCCGGCCCCGCCGCGCCGCCATGGGCGCGCTCGTCCTGGTGGACGGCAGCCCCTTTGACTGGCTCGGCACCGGGCGTCCACTCCTGCTGCTCGGCGCCATCGATGACGCCACGGGCACCGTCCTCGCCCTGCACTTCCGGCCCGCCGAAGATCTGCATGGCTATCTCACCCTTCTCCGCCAGCTCGCCGAGCGCTATGGGCTGCCGGTCACGCTCTACGGCGATCGCCTGGGCGTCTTCGTCCGCAACGACGCCCACTGGACCCTCGAGGAAGAGCTCCAAGGCGCCCAGCAGCCGACCCACTTCGGGCAGGTCCTCCGGGAGCTCGGGATCGGCTACATCGCCGCCCACTCCCCTCAGGCCAAGGGCCGCATCGAGCGCCTCTGGGAGACCCTGCAGGACCGGCTCGTCGCCGAGCTCCGCCTCCGCGGGATCCAGGCCGTCGAGGCCGCCGAGGCCTTCCTCCCCACCTACCTCGCCGACCACAACCGCCGCTTCGCCTGCTCTCCGGCCGCCGCCGCCGTGTGGCGCCGGCCACCCCGGGACCTCGCCGATCGCCTCAGCTGCCGCTACACCCGCCGCGTGGCCCGCGACAACACCGTCCGGCTCGGCCCCCGCCTCGTCCAGATCCCGCCCGGCCCCCACCGCCGCTCGTATGCCGGCTATCGCGTCGAGCTCCGCGAGTGCCTCGACGGCCGCCTGCTCGTCTACTACCAGGGCCGGCCGCTCGCCACGAACCCGGCGCCCGCCGCCGACTTCCTCCTCGTCCCCCGGCGAGGGCAACGCCTACGCGCCTCCAGGAGCCCTTCGGACGAGGGGGGCCGCTATCTCCCCCTTGCCCAAAACCGGCGGATGTCGCCCCTCACGGCCCTCACCGAGTTGGCCAAGCACCTGCGCCGCCCGCCGGCCCGACATCCCTGGCGGCAGACCTTCTCCCGCCGTCAACGCGAGCGCAACCGTCAACGTACCCTCCAGGAGGGCGGACATTCTCACTGACCAGTTAAGCGGACATTTCTACTGGACAGCGACAGGTCGAAGCTTCAGAAGCTTCAGAGCACCCGCATCACCGCCCGCATCTCCCTGGAACGCCCGCTTCCAGGGATGTTCACCCGGCTCTGCGCCAGGACTTCACCCCGTTGAAACGAGTAACCCGACCGTCGCGGTGACCCGAGCCGACTCGCATCTCACCCGCTCATCCGGTTCACTGGACCGTGAGCGTAATATCATCCAGTCTGA
>DATDCY010000107.1 GCA_036524115.1 bacterium
GGAGATGGTGATGCCGGGGGACAACGTGGAGATCACGGGCGAGCTGATCGCGCCGATCGCGATGGAGAAGGAGCTGCGCTTCGCGATCCGCGAGGGCGGGCGCACGGTGGGCGCCGGCGTCGTCTCCGAGATCATCCAGTAGGGCCGGGAGAGGCACATGCGCGAGAACATCACCTTGGTGTGCGGCACCTGCAAGCAGCGCAACTACCGCACCAGCAAGAACAAGAAGACGACGCCGGGGAAGCTGGAGCTGAGCAAGTACTGCCCCTTCTGCCGGAAGCACACGCCGCACAAGGAAGGCAAGTAGACGTGCGTAGGCCAGTAGCTCTAACGGCTAGAGCAGCGGACTCCAAATCCGCGGGTTGGGGGTTCGAATCCCTCCTGGCCTGCCAGATATCGCCGGAGGCCGGCCGGTAGCGGGGCGGCGGCCCTGGTCGACGGGGCCGGCAGCCCGGAACGGGACGAGACTGAAGATGCTTGAGAAGATCAAGGTGTTCTTCCAGGAAGTGAGCGTCGAGCTGAAGAAGGTCAGCTGGCCGACGCGCCAGCAGACCGTGTCCGCCACCGTCGTGGTGATCACGGTCTCGTTCATCGTGGCCTTCTTCCTCGGGATCGTCGACATCGTCCTCGCCCGGATCGTCGGCGGGATCATGAAGTAGGGCGCTGCGCCGGCGGCGAAAGAGGAATAGAGGAGCGGGAAAGCGGCATGAGCGAAGCGGTGGGCACGGCGGTCGAACAGCGCTGGTACGTCATCCACACCTACTCGGGCTTCGAGGCCAAGGTGCGCGAGAGCCTGCTCGAGCGCATGGCGGCCGCCGGGTGGGCGGAGAAGATCGCGGAGGTGCTCGTGCCCTCCGAGGAGATCGTCGAGCTCAAGAAGGGCAAGCGCCGCGTCTCCGAGCGCAAGATCTTCCCCGGCTACATCCTGGTGAAGATGGAGCTCAACGACGAGACCTGGCACCTCGTGCAGGAGACCCCGCGCATCACGGGCTTCGTCGGCGGGCGCACCCACCCGACGCCGCTGAGCGAGGCGGAGGTCCAGGAGATCATCAAGGCCACGAGCGCGGAGGAGGGTCCCAAGCCGCGCGTGCGCTTCCGCATCGGCGAGAGCGTGCGGATCACCGACGGGCCGTTCACGAACTTCACGGGGTCGGTGGACACGGTCAACGAGGAGCGCGGCAAGCTGCGCGTGATGGTCAGCATCTTCGGCCGGTCGACGCCGGTCGAGCTCGACTACCTCCAGGTGGAGCGGGTCTAGCGCCCGCCGCGGCGGGGACGAAGGAGAGAAAGGCGAAGCAATGGCGAAGAAAGAGACGGCGAAAGTCAAGCTGCAGCTCCAGGCGGGCAAGGCCAACCCCTCCCCGCCCGTCGGGCCGGCGCTCTCGCAGCACGGCGTCAACATCATGGAGTTCTGCAAGGCCTTCAACGCGGCGACCGCGAAGGAGGAGGGGATGGTCATCCCGGTGATCATCACGGTCTACTCCGACCGCTCCTTCTCCTTCATCCAGAAGACGCCGCCGGCGGCGGTGCTGCTCAAGAAGGCCGCCGGCCTGGTCAAGGGCTCGGGGACGACCGGGCGCGAGAAGGTCGGTTCGGTCACGAAGAAGCAGGTCGAGGACATCGCGCGCCAGAAGCTGCCCGACCTCAACGCGAAGGACCTCGCCGGGGCGATCAAGACCGTCGAGGGCACCGCGCGGAGCATGGGCCTCGAGGTCACGCAGTAGCGAACCGGGGGCGCGCACCAAGGCGGGGATCGGCCCCGCGCGCGGCGCGCCTCAAGCGACGGTAGGAGCCTGCCGGCGGCACACCGGGGGCGCTCGCACTACCGGGAGGAGAGACGGATGGCACAGCACGGCAAGAAGTACCGCGCGGCGCTCGCGGGCGTCGACCGCGAGAAGCGCTACGGCCTCGAGGAGGCGGTGGCGCTGGTGAAGAAGCTCGCCTACGCCAAGTACGACGAGGCGGTCGAGATCTCGATCCGCCTCGGCATCGACGCGAAGAAGACCGACCAGCTCGTGCGCGGCTCGGTGGTCCTGCCGCACGGCCTGGGCCGGAAGGTCCGCGTCCTGGTCTTCGCCAAGGGCGACAAGGCCAACGAGGCCCGCGACGCCGGCGCCGACGAGTACGGCGGCGACGAGCTGGTCGAGAAGATCCAGGGCGGCTTCATGGACTTCGACAAGGTGATCGCGACCCCGGACATGATGGGCCAGGTCGGGCGGCTCGGGAAGGTGCTCGGCCCCCGCGGCCTGATGCCCAACCCCAAGCTCGGCACCGTGACCTTCGACGTGGCGCGCGCGATCCAGGAGGTCAAGGCCGGCCGCGCCGAGTACCGCGCGGAGAAGGCCGGCATCGTGCACGCCGGCGTCGGCCGCAAGTCCTTCGACGACGCGAAGCTCGTGGACAACATCCGCGCCTTCATGGACAGCGTGCTCAAGGCCAAGCCGGCCACGAGCAAGGGGCAGTACCTCAAGGGCGTCGCCCTCTCGACCACGATCGGTCCGGGGGTGAAGCTCGACGTGGGGCAGTTCGGCGGGGCCCACTAGGGGGCTCCGCTCGCGCTACGGCAAGACGGAGGCAGGACGCGCCCGAGATGTCACAGACAGCTGGTCTCCCCCGCCACGGGGGAGGTAATGGCCGGGGGGAGCCCGGCCGCCCGCCGAGACGGAAGATGGCGTCGCGAGACCTTCTTCTCCGATCAGTGACCATCCCTGGCAGAGAGACTCCGGCCGATCTTTCCAGGGAAAGGGGGTAAAGACACGTGAAGCGTCAGGAGAAAGTCGAGACGGTGGAGCGGCTGCAGGCGGAGATCGCCAGCCGGCCGAACCTCTTCCTCGCGGAGTACCGCGGCATGACGGTCGAGCAGGTCACCGACCTGCGCGTCAAGGTCCGCAAGGCCGACGGCGCGATGCAGGTGGTGAAGAACACCTTCCTGCGCCGGGCGGTGGCCGGTCAGCCGCAGGAGCCGGTCGCGGCGGGCGCCAAGGGCCCGAACGCGCTGTTCCTCGGCGGCGCCGACGTCGTCGAGCTGACCAAGGTCCTCGCGGCGGCGGACAAGGACATCCAGCCGTTCGTGCTCAAGGGCGGCGTGGTCGACGGCCGCGCCGTGACGGCCGCGGAGATCCGCCAGATCTCCGAGCTGCCGCCGCGCGCGGTGCTGCTCGGACGGGCGGTCGGCAGCATGGTCAGCCCGCTGCGCGGGTTCGTCAGCGTCTGCCAGGGCAACATCCGCAAGCTCGTCTACGCGCTCGAGGCGGTGCGCCAGGCGAAGGAGAAGAGCGCGGCCTAGCGGCCGCGGCACAATCGCAACGGACGGCCGGCGCGCCGCGGCAGAACGCGGCGGCCGGCTGCTGAGAAAAGGGAGAGAACGAAGATGTCCACGATCACGAAAGAGCAGGTTGTCGCCTTCATCGAGAACATGACCGTCCTGGAGCTGGCGGGCTTCGTCAAGGAGCTCGAGGAGAAGTTCGGCGTCTCCGCGGCGGCCCCGGTCGCCATGATGGCGGCCGGCGCGGGCCCGGCGGCGGCCGCTGCGGCGCCCGCCGAGCAGACCGAGTTCGACGTCATGCTCATGGCGGCCGGCGCCGAGAAGATCAAGGTGATCAAGGTCGTGCGCGAGAAGACCGGGCTCGGCCTGAAGGAGGCCAAGGCGGTCGTCGACGAGGCGCCGAAGCCCGTCAAGGAGAAGGTCTCCAAGGAGGAGGCCGAGGCGATCAAGAAGGCCCTCGAGGAGGTCGGCGCGCAGGTCCAGGTCAAGTAGCCGGGCGGGCCCCCGGTCGTCCCGGATCCGACGAGGCGAGCCGCTGTCGGAGGCATCCGGAAAATGAGGCGCCCGGCACGGCAGCGGCCGGGCCTGTCGGGCGCATCAGGCTCTGAGGTCATTGTGAGCGAGGGAGAGTAATGAAAAAAAGAAGGAGCTTCGGCACGCACCCGCGGCGGGAGTTCTCCAAGATCCCGCCCTTCATCGAGGTGCCGTACCTGCTCGGGATCCAGACGAGCTCCTACGACCGCTTCCTCCAGAAGGACGTGGCGCCCGAGAAGCGGGAGAACCTCGGTCTGCAGGCCGTGTTCCACAGCGTCTTCCCGATCCAGGACTTCAAGGGGGTCGCGGCGCTGGAGTACGTGCGCTACATGATCGGGGACCCGAAGTACTCGGCGGACGAGTGCCGCGAGCGGGGCATGACCCTCTCGGCCCCCCTGAAGGTCACCATCCGGCTCGTGCTCTACCAGAAAGACGCCGCCGGCAAGAAGACCGTCAAGGACATGAAGGAGCAGGAGGTCTACTTCGGCGAGCTGCCGCTGATGACCCCGACGGGCACCTTCATCATCAACGGCACCGAGCGCGTCGTCGTGAGCCAGATGCACAAGTCCCCGGGCGTCTTCTTCGACTCCGAGAAGAGCAAGACCGGGCCCGTCGTGCGCACGCTGTACGCGGCGCGGATGATCCCCTACCGCGGCTCCTGGCTGGACTTCGAGTTCGACGCCAAGGACGTGCTCTACGCGCGCATCGACCGGCGCCGCAAGTTCCTCGCCACGACCTTCCTCCAGGCCATGGGCTTCACCCGCCAGGAGATCCTCGACACCTTCTACCGGCGCGAGATCGTCACCCAGGCCGAGACCGGCGCCTTCTCCAAGCGGCTCGACCCCGAGCTGCACCAGGGGCACAAGCTCAAGCGCGCGATCGCGCACCCCAAGACGAAGGAGGTCCTCGTCAAGGAGGGCCACAAGCTCAGCGGTGCGCTGCTCAAGAAGCTCAAGGCCAGCGGCGTCGAGCAGATCCCCCTGGCGCCCGAGGAGCTCGTCGGGCAGTTCACCGCCCGCGAGGTGGCCGACCCGGCCGGCGGCGAGGCGCTCCTCGGCGGCAACGTCGCGATCGGCGAGGCCGACCTGCAGAAGATCCGCGAGAGGAAGATCGCCACGCTCGAGCTGCTCGCCATCGACGGGCTGCACACGACGAGCCACCTGCGCGACACCCTCGAGATCGACGCGATCCGCTCGACCGACGAGGCGCTCGTCGAGATCTACAAGAAGATGCGGCCGGGCGAGCCGCCGACGCTCGAGACCTCGCGCGTCTTCTTCGAGAACCTCTTCTTCAACCCCAAGCGCTACGACCTCTCGCCGGTCGGGCGCATGAAGCTCACGACGAAGCTCCTGCTCCAGGGCCGCGTGGAGAAGGACGTGCGCGTGCTCACGCGCGACGACATCATCGAGACGCTGCGCCGGCTCATCCGCATCAACGCCGGCCAGGGCCGCCCCGACGACGTCGACCACCTCGGCAACCGCCGCGTCAAGTCCATCGGCGAGCTGCTCGAGAACCAGTTCCGCATCGGCCTCGTGCGCATGGAGCGCGCGCTGAAGGAGCGGATGGCGGTGCAGGAGGTCGAGCAGCTCACGCCGCACGACCTGGTCAACGCCCGCCCGGTGGACGCCGCGATCAAGGAGTTCTTCGGCTCCAGCCAGCTCTCCCAGTTCATGGACCAGACCAACCCGCTGGCCGAGGTCACCCACAAGCGCCGGCTCTCGGCGCTCGGCCCCGGCGGCCTGACGCGCGAGCGCGCCGGCTTCGAGGTGCGCGACGTGCACCCGACGCACTACGGCCGCGTCTGCCCGATCGAGACGCCGGAAGGCCCGAACATCGGGCTCATCACCTCGCTCTCGACCTTCGCGCGCGTCAACGAGTACGGCTTCATCGAGACGCCGTACCGCATCGTCAAGGACAGCCGCGTCACCGACGAGGTGCGCTTCCTGACCGCGGACGAGGAGGACCAGCACGTGATCGCCCAGGCGAACACGCCGCTGGACGCCGCCAACCGCTTCAGCACGGCGCGCGTCTCGGCGCGGCGCAGCGGCGAGTTCGTGCTCGCGCCGCCGGACGAGGTCCAGCTCATGGACGTCTCGCCCAAGCAGATCGTCTCGGTGGCGACGGCGCTCATCCCCTTCCTCGAGCACGACGACGCCAACCGCGCCCTCATGGGCTCGAACATGCAGCGCCAGGCCGTGCCCGTGCTCGTCTCGGAGGCGCCGCTGGTCGGCACCGGCATCGAGGGGATCGCGGCGCGCGACTCGGGCGTCACGGTCACGGCGCCGTTCGACGGCGTGGTCGAGAAGGTCGACGCCAAGCGCATCGTGCTGCGCGGCGACGCCGAGCCCGGCTCGAAGGCCGACCGCATCGAGGTCTTCAACCTCGTCAAGTACCGCCGCTCGAACCAGAACACCTGCGTCAACCAGCGGCCGATCGTGCGCGAGGGCCAGGCGGTGATGAAGGGCGACCCGCTCGCCGACGGCCCGGCAACCGACCGCGGCGAACTCGCGCTCGGGCGCAACGTGGTCGTGGCCTTCATGCCCTGGCACGGCTACAACTTCGAGGACGCGATCATCGTCTCGGAGCGGCTCGTGCGCGACGACGTCTTCACCTCGGTGCACATCGAGGAGTTCGAGGTCGAGGCCCGCGACACCAAGCTCGGCAAGGAGGAGATCACCCGCGACATCCCGAACGTCTCCGAGGAGGCGCTGCGCAACCTGGACGAGTCGGGGATCATCCGCATCGCCGCCGAGGTCAAGCCCGGCGACATCCTCGTCGGCAAGGTCACGCCCAAGGGCGAGACCCAGCTGACCCCCGAGGAGAAGCTGCTGCGCGCGATCTTCGGCGAGAAGGCCGGCGACGTGCGCGACTCCTCGCTCGTGACGCCTCCGGGCATCGAGGGCACCGTCGTCGACGTCAAGGTCTTCTCGCGCCGCGGCGCGACCAAGGACGAGCGCGCCAAGGCCATCGAGGAGGAGGAGGTCGCCCGCTTCAAGCACGACCTCGCCGACGAGATCGCCCTCGTGCGCGACAAGGAGGCGCGGCGGCTCGTCGGCGTCTTCGCCGGCAAGGCCTCGCCGAAGCGGCTCGTCGGGCGCGCCTCGCGCAAGGTCGTCTGCAAGGTCGGCGAGAAGCTCACCGAGGAGATCCTCCTCGAGGCCGACCTCGCGCCGCTGCTCCAGCCCAAGGTCTTCAAGGAGGAGTCGCTGCGCGACGAGATCGCCCGCGTGCACGAGGAGGCCGAGGAGCAGATCGCGGTCCTGCGGGCCCTGCACGAGGAGCGCGTCGGCCGGCTGAAGAAGGGCGACGAGCTGCCCCCCGGCGTGATCATGCTCGTCAAGGTCTACGTGGCGATCAAGCGCAAGATCGCGGTCGGGGACAAGATGGCCGGCCGCCACGGCAACAAGGGCGTCGTCTCCACCATCGTCCCGGCCGAGGACATGCCGTACCTGCCCGACGGCCGGCCGGTGGACATCGTGCTCAACCCGCTCGGCGTCCCCTCCCGCATGAACGTCGGGCAGATCCTCGAGACGCACCTCGGCTGGGCCGCCAAGGGCCTCGGCGAGCAGGTGGCCGCGCTCGCCGAGAAGGCGACGGTCGCGGAGCTCAGGGCGCGCCTGAAGAAGATCTTCGGCGACGACGGCCGGGCGGCCGCGCGCTCGAAGGAGCCGGTCGAGGTCATCGAGCGCATGGACAAGGAGGAGCTCATGGCGTTCGCCCGCTCGCTGCAGCGGGGCGTCCACATGGCGACCCCCGTCTTCGACGGCGCCACCGAGGCCGAGATCAAGGCGCTGCTCGCGGACGCCGGCTTCGCGACGAGCGGCAAGACGGTCCTCTACGACGGGCGCACCGGCTCGGCCTACGACCAGGAGGTCACGGTCGGCTGCCTCTACATGCTCAAGCTGCACCACCTCGTCGACGACAAGATCCACGCCCGCTCCATCGGCCCCTACAGCCTCGTGACGCAGCAGCCGCTGGGCGGCAAGGCGCAGTTCGGCGGCCAGCGCTTCGGCGAGATGGAGGTCTGGGCGCTCGAGGCCTACGGCGCGGCCTACACGCTCCAGGAGATCCTGACGGTGAAGTCCGACGACGTCGTCGGGCGGACCAAGGTCTACGAGTCCATCGTCAAGGGGCGCAACGCGCACCAGGCCGGCCTGCCGGAGTCGTTCAACGTCCTGGTCAAGGAGCTCCAGGGCCTCGGCCTCGACGTCGAGCTCATGGAGTAGCGGCGGCGCACCGGCGGCAGGGGATCGTGAGAGAGCGCGCAACGCACCAAGGAGGGCAGTCGATTGGACAGCCTCTTTAGTTTGTTCGAGAAGCACAAGGACCCGACGCAGTACAGCGGCATCCGCATCGCGCTGGCCTCGCCGGACAAGATCCGCTCCTGGTCGCACGGCGAGGTCAAGAAGCCCGAGACCATCAACTACCGCACCTTCAAGCCGGAGCGCGACGGGCTGTTCTGCGCGAAGATCTTCGGCCCGACGAAGGACTGGGAGTGCAACTGCGGCAAGTACAAGCGCATGAAGCACCGCGGCGTCGTCTGCGACAAGTGCGGCGTCGAGGTCATCCAGTCCAAGGTGCGCCGCGAGCGCATGGGGCACATCGAGCTGGCGAGCCCGGTCTCGCACGTCTGGTTCTTCAAGAGCCTGCCCTCGCGCATCGGCACGATCCTCAACGTGACCCTGCGCGACCTGGAGCGGGTGCTCTACTTCGAGTCGTACATCGTGATCGACCCGGGCCCGACGGGGCTCAAGGAGAAGGAGCTCATCCCGGACGACCGCTACCGGCAGCTGCACGCGGAGTTCGGCGCGGCTTTCAAGGCCGGCATGGGCGCCGAGGCCATCAAGGAGCTGCTCAAGGCCGTCGACATCGACACCCTCGGCGACGAGCTGCGCGCCAAGATGCTCGAGGCCAGCTCCGCCGCGGCGCGCAAGAAGATCATCAAGCGGCTCAAGGTCGTCGAGGCCTTCCGCAAGAGTGGCTGCAAGCCGGAGTGGATGATCTCGGACGTCATCGCCGTCATCCCGCCGGAGCTGCGCCCGCTGGTGCCGCTCGACGGCGGCAGGTTCGCGACCTCGGACCTCAACGACCTCTACCGCCGGGTGATCAACCGCAACAACCGCCTCAAGCGGCTGCTCGAGCTGCGGGCCCCGGACATCATCATCCGCAACGAGAAGCGCATGCTCCAGGAGGCGGTCGACGCGCTCTTCGACAACGGGCGGCGCGGCCGGGTCATCCGGGGGCCGAACAAGCGCCCGCTCAAGTCGCTGAGCGACATGCTCAAGGGCAAGCAGGGGCGCTTCCGCCAGAACCTGCTCGGCAAGCGCGTCGACTACTCCGGCCGCTCGGTCATCGTCGTCGGCCCCGAGCTGCGCATCGACCAGTGCGGGCTGCCGAAGAAGATGGCGCTCGAGCTGTTCAAGCCCTTCATCTACCACAAGCTCGAGCAGAACGGCCTGGCGACCACGCTCAAGAGCGCCAAGAAGATGGTCGAGAAGGAGGTGCCGGAGGTCTGGGACGCGCTCGAGGAGGTGACCAGGCAGCACCCGGTCATGCTCAACCGCGCCCCGACGCTGCACCGCCTCGGCATCCAGGCCTTCTGGCCGCAGCTCATCGAGGGCAAGGCGATCCGCCTGCACCCGCTGGTCTGCTCGGCCTTCAACGCCGACTTCGACGGCGACCAGATGGCCGTGCACGTGCCGCTCTCCGAGGAGTCCCAGAAGGAGGCCCGCGAGCTGATGCTCAGCTCGAACAACATCCTCTCCCCGGCCTCCGGCAAGCCGCTGGCGGTGCCCTCGCAGGACATCGTGCTCGGCTGCTACTACCTGACGAAGCTCGTCGAGCCGGCCGCGGAGCCGCGGCGGTTCGCCGACCGGCTCGAGGTGCGCCGCGCCTACGACCACGGCGTGGTCTCGCTGCACGAGAAGATCCGCGTGCGCATCGACGGCGCCATGGTCGACACCACGGCGGGGCGCGTCATCCTCGCCGAGATCCTCCCCGCCGAGCTGCCCTTCGAGCTGGTGAACAAGCTCATGAAGAAGAAGGAGCTGGCGGCGCTCATCGACGTCTCCTTCCGCCGCCTGGGCCGCGAGCGCACGATCGCGCTGCTCGACCTGCTCAAGGCCACCGGCTACCGCTACGCCAGCAGCGCGGGCATCTCGATCGCGATCGACGACATGCAGATCCCGGACCGCAAGAAGGAGGTCGTCGACGCCGCGCTCAAGTCGGTCGAGGAGGTCGAGGGCCAGTACGCCGAGGGGCTCATCACCCGCGGCGAGAAGTACAACAAGGTCATCGACGTCTGGGCGCAGGCCACCGAGCAGGTCGCCGGCGCGCTGCTCACCGAGCTGCAGAAGGAGGAGCAGCCGCTCAAGCAGAAGGGCGCCGCGCTCGCGCACGGCCGCGCCGCCGGCTTCAACCCGATCTTCATGATGGTCGACTCCGGGGCGCGCGGCAGCACGCAGCAGATCCGCCAGCTCGCCGGCATGCGCGGCCTGATGGCCAAGCCCTCGGGCGAGATCATCGAGACGCCGATCATCGCCAACTTCCGCGAGGGCCTCACCGTCCTCGAGTACTTCACCTCGACGCACGGGGCGCGCAAGGGGCTCGCGGACACCGCGCTCAAGACGGCCAACTCCGGCTACCTCACGCGCCGGCTCGTGGACGTCGCCCAGGACATGATCGTCACCGTGCCGGACTGCGGCACGCTCGACGGCATCGTCGTCTCGGCGCTTGTCGAGGGCGGCGAGATCATCGAGCCGCTCAAGGAGCGCATCCTCGGCCGCGTGACGCTCGACGACATCACCGACCCGGACTCCGGCGAGGTCATCGTCGCGGCGAACACCCTCATCGATGAGGAGATCGGCGAGAAGATCGAGGACATGGGCCTCGAGAAGGTGCGCATCCGCTCGGTGCTGACCTGCGAGACCCAGAGCGGCACCTGCGCGATGTGCTACGGGCGCGACCTCTCCCGCGGCGAGCTGGTCAAGCTCGGCGAGGCGGTCGGCGTCGTCGCGGCGCAGTCGATCGGCGAGCCGGGCACCCAGCTGACGATGCGGACCTTCCACATCGGCGGCACGGCCCGCGTCGTCGAGAAGAGCAACCACGTCACGCGCAACGGCGGCAAGGTGACCTACGTCGGCCTGCGCACGATCGCGAACCGCGAGGGCTTCAACGTCGCGATGAACCGCAACGGCAGCGTCGAGGTCGTCTCGGTCGAGCACGAGGGCAAGAAGCGGGTCGAGAAGAAGGAGATCTACCCGGTCGTCTACGGGGCCACGATCCGCGCCCGCGACGGCGAGAGCGTCGCGAAGAACAGCCTGCTCGTGGAGTGGGACTCCTACACGAACCCGATCGTCACGGAGGCGGGCGGCAAGGTCAAGTTCGGCGACATCCTCGAGGGCGTCACGGTCAAGGAGGAGGTCGACTCCGCCACGGGCCTGGCGCGCAAGGTCATCATCGAGACCTCCGACACCGACGTGCGCCCGCGCGTCTCGATCAAGGACGCCGCCGGGAAGACCGCCGGCCGCTACCTGCTGCCGGCCGGGGCGAACATCATGGTGGCCGAGGGCGACGAGGTCGCGCCCGGCGACGTCATCGCGAAGATCCCGCGCGAGACCACCAAGACCAAGGACATCACCGGCGGTCTGCCCCGCGTCGCCGAGCTCTTCGAGGCGAGAAAGCCCAAGGAGCAGGCGGTCATCTCCGAGATCAACGGCAAGGTCGTCCTCGGCGGCTTCGCCAAGGGCTTCCGCAAGGTGGTCGTCGAGGGGGAGGAGGGCCTGGCCAAGGAGTACCTCATCCCCAAGGGCAAGCCGCTGCACGTCCACGACGGCGACCAGGTGCGCGCCGGCGAGGCGCTCATGGAGGGCTCGGCGAACCCGCACGACATCCTCTCGGTCCTCGGCGTCAAGGAGCTGCAGAAGTACCTCGTGAGCGAGGTGCAGCAGGTCTACAGCCTCCAGGGCGTGAAGATCAACGACAAGCACATCGAGATCATCGTGCGCCAGATGCTGCGCAAGGTCATGGTCGACGACGTCGGCGACTCGGAGTTCATCGTCGGCGAGCAGGTCGACCGCTTCGGCTTCGAGGAGGAGAACCGCAAGGTCCTGGAGTCCGGGGGGCGTCCCGCGACGAGCCACCCGATCCTGCTCGGGATCACCCGCGCCTCGCTGTCCACGGAGAGCTTCATCTCGGCGGCCTCCTTCCAGGAGACGACGCGGGTGCTGACCGAGGCGGCGATCGCCGGCAAGGTCGACCGGCTGCGCGGCCTCAAGGAGAACGTGATCATGGGCCGGCTCATCCCGGCCGGCACCGGCTTCGCCCGCTACACCGGCGAGGGCGAGCCGCCGGAGGGCGAGGGCGCCGAGCCCGAGCCGCAGCCGGAGGAGGGGCTGCCCGAGGAGCCGGCCGCCTAGAGGCCGCTTTCGTGCACCTGGCGCATTAACCGCTTGACAGGAGGGGTGAACCTGCGTATGCTGCGCAAGTTTTCCTCGCACATGGGAATGGGGACAGTATGCCGACACTGATGCAGTTGGTTCGCAAGGGGCGGGACACGGTGCGCCAGAAGACGGCGTCGCCGGCGCTCAAGTCCTGCCCGCAGAAGCGCGGGGTGTGCATCCGCGTCTACACCACGACGCCGAAGAAGCCCAACTCCGCGCTCCGCAAGGTCGCCCGCGTGCGCCTGACGAACGCGATGGAGGTCACGGCCTACATCCCGGGCGTCGGCCACAACCTGCAGGAGCACTCGATCGTGCTCATCCGCGGCGGCCGGGTCAAGGACCTCCCCGGCGTCCGCTACCACATCGTGCGCGGCACGCTCGACTCCCTCGGGGTCGCCGACCGCAAGCAGGCGCGCTCGAAGTACGGCGCCAAGCGGCCGAAGGGCTAGGGGAGGAGCGACCATGCCGAGAAGGCGAGTGCCGGCCAAGCGGGAGCCGATCCCGGACCCGATCTACCGCTCGAAGCTCGTGACCCGCTGCGTGAACGTCATCATGCAGGAGGGCAAGAAGAGCACCGCGGAGCACATCTTCTACGACGCGATGGAGATCATCGCGGCGAAGACCAACGAGGAGCCGCTCAAGGTCTTCCAGAAGGCCGTCGACAACGTCAAGCCGGTCGTCGAGGTCAAGTCCCGCCGGGTCGGCGGCTCGACCTACCAGGTGCCGGTCGACGTGCGCCAGGAGCGGCGCATCGCGCTGGCGCTGCGCTGGCTCACCTCGTACGCCCGCGAGCGGGCGGACAAGACGATGGCCGAGAAGTTCGCGAGCGAGCTGATCGACGCGTTCCGCGGCGCGGGGAACGCGGTGAAGAAGCGGGAGGACACGCACAAGATGGCGGAGGCGAACAAGGCCTTCGCGCACTACCGCTGGTAGCGCGGCAGCACCGGCGGACTGATTTTTCGCTCTTTGGCAGGGTGGGAGAGGACGGTTACGACCATGGCACGGCAGGTATCTCTCGGCGAGACCCGGAACATCGGGATCATGGCGCACATCGACGCCGGGAAGACGACCACGACCGAGCGCGTCCTCTACTACACCGGCGTCTCCCACCGCATGGGGGAGGTCCATGACGGCGCCGCGACCATGGACTACATGGAGCAGGAGCAGGAGCGCGGCATCACGATCACCTCGGCGGCCACCACCTGTTCCTGGCGCGGCCACCGCATCAACATCATCGACACCCCCGGGCACGTCGACTTCACCGTCGAGGTCGAGCGCTCCCTGCGCGTTCTCGACGGCGCGGTCGCGCTTTTCTGCGCGGTCGGCGGCGTCGAGCCCCAGTCCGAGACCGTCTGGCGCCAGGCCGACAAGTACCACGTCCCCCGCCTGGCCTTCGTCAATAAGATGGACCGCACCGGCGCGGACTTCGACCGCGTGCTCGCCGCGATGCGCGAGCGCCTCGGGGCCCGTCCCGTCGCCCTGCAGTACCCGCTCGGCGCCGAGGAGCGCTTCGCCGGGGTCGTCGACCTCGTGCGGATGCGCGCGCTGATCTGGGACGAGGACACCCTCGGCGCGCAGTGGCGCGAGGACGAGGTGCCCGCGGAGCTGCGTCCCCGCTGCCTCGAGCTGCGCGAGCGGCTGATCGAGGCGGCCTGCGAGCACGACGACGCGCTCATGGAGTCCTACCTCGCGGGCGCGCCGCTGCCCGCGGAGGCGATCCTGCGCGGCCTGCGCCGGGGCACGATCGCGCTGGCGCTCACCCCCGTGCTCTGCGGCGCCTCGTTCCGCAACAAGGGCGTGCAGCCGCTGCTGGACGCCGTCGTCGACCTGCTGCCGAGCCCGCTGGACGTGCCGCCGATCGCGGGGACGGACCCGGCGACCGGGGCGCGGGCCGAGCGGCGGGCGGACGACCGCGAGCCGTTCGCGGCGCTGGCGTTCAAGATCCTGACCGACCCGTTCGTCGGCCAGCTGACCTTCCTGCGCGTCTACTCGGGCGTCCTGGCCGCCGGCGGGGCGGTGCTCAGCGTGCGGCGCAACCGCCGCGAGCGCGTCGGCCGGCTGCTGCAGATGCACGCGAACAAGCGCGAGGAGATCAAGGAGGCGCGCGCCGGCGACATCGTCGCCGTCGTGGGCCTGCGCGACACGGTCACCGGGGACACGCTCTGCGACCTCGAGCGGCCGATCGCGCTGGAGTCGATCGTCTTCCCCGAGCCGGTGATCGCCATCGCCATCGAGCCGCGCAGCAAGGCCGACGAGGAGAAGCTCGGTGGTGCGCTGCACAAGCTGCAGCACGAGGACCCGACCTTCCGGGTGCGCGTCGATGAGGAGAGCGGGCAGACGCTCATCTCGGGGATGGGCGAGCTGCACCTGGAGATCATCGTCGACCGGCTCAAGCGCGAGTTCGGCGTCGAGGCGAGCGTCGGGCGGCCGCAGGTCGCCTACCGCGAGACGCTGCGCGCGGCGGCCAGGGGCGAGGGGCGCTTCATCCGCCAGAGCGGCGGGCGCGGCCAGTACGGCCACGCCTGGGTCGAGCTGGCGCCGCGCGAGCGCGGCACCGGGTTCGCCTTCGAGAGCGCGATCGTCGGCGGCGTGATCCCCAGG
Organism: bacterium; assembly: GCA_036524115.1. Lineage (NCBI taxonomy): Bacteria > bacterium. The sequence goes on from DATDCY010000107.1 coordinate 14,842, forward strand.
GAGTTCGTGCCGGCGGTGCGCAAGGGCGTCGAGGAGGCCCTGGCCAAGGGCGTGCTCGGCGGCTACCCGATCGTGGACGTGGCGGCGCGGCTCGTCGACGGCTCGTTCCACGAGGTCGACTCCTCGGAGATGGCCTTCAAGATCGCCGGGTCGCTGGCGGTCCGCGAGGCGGCGCTGCGCGCGCGGCCCCAGTTGCTCGAGCCGGTGATGAGCCTGGAGGTCGTCGTCCCCGAGGAGCATCTCGGCGAGGTCATCGGCGACGTGAACGCCCGCCGCGGGCGGGTCGAGGGGTTCGAGGAGCGCGGCGCCTACAAGGTCGTGCGGGCCCTGGTGCCGCTGGCGCAGATGTTCGGGTATGCCACCGCGTTGCGGTCGCTGTCGCAGGGCCGGGCCACGTTCTCGATGCAGTTCTCGCGCTACGAGGGCGTGCCCGAGGGCGTCGCGGACGTGGTGCTGGAGCGCGTGCAGACCCCCGTGGCCCGCTGAGGGCCTGGGGCAACAAGCGTCGATCGGTCAAGGAGGAGCGAGAGCCATGGCGAAGGAGAAGTTTCAGAGGACGAAGCCGCACCTGAACGTGGGGACGATCGGGCACGTGGACCACGGCAAGACGACGCTGACGGCGGCGATCACGGAGGTGCTGGAGAAGAAGGGCCTGGCCAGCTACATCCCGTTCGACCAGATCGACAAGGCTCCGGAGGAGAAGGAGCGCGGGATCACGATCGCGATCGCGCACGTGGAGTACCAGAGCGAGAAGCGTCATTACGCGCACGTGGATTGCCCGGGGCACGCGGACTACGTGAAGAACATGATCACGGGGGCGGCGCAGATGGACGGGGCGATCCTGGTGGTGTCGGCGGCGGACGGGCCGATGCCGCAGACGCGCGAGCACATACTTCTGGCGCGGCAGGTGGGCGTGCCGTACATCATCGTGTTTTTGAACAAGACGGACATGGTGGACGATCCGGAGCTGTTGGACCTGGTGGAGCTTGAGGTGCGCGAGCTGTTGACGCAGTACAAGTTCCCGGGGGACAAGACGCCGATCATCCGGGGCTCGGCGCTCAAGGCGCTGGAGTCGGGCAATCCGGACGCGCCGGAGTGCAAGTGCATCTGGGAGCTGCTGGAGGCGCTGGACAGCTACATTCCGGAGCCGCAGCGCGAGGTGGACAAGCCGTTTTTGATGTCGGTGGAGGACGTGTTCTCGATCTCCGGTCGCGGGACGGTGGTGACGGGGCGCATCGAGCGCGGGGTGATCAAGGTCGGCGAGGAAGTGGAGATCGTGGGGCTGACCGAGACGCGCAAGACGGTGGCCACGGGGGTGGAGATGTTCCGCAAGCTGCTGGACGAGGGGCGCGCGGGGGACAACGTCGGGGTGCTGCTGCGGGGGACCAAGCGCGAGGAGGTTGAGCGCGGGATGGTTCTGGCCAAGCCGGGGAGCATCACGCCGCACACGAAGTTCAAGGGCTCGGTGTACGTGCTGAGCAAGGAGGAGGGGGGGCGGCACACGCCGTTCTTCAACGGGTACCGGCCGCAGTTCTACTTCCGG
>DATDCY010000108.1 GCA_036524115.1 bacterium
GGAGATGGTGATGCCGGGGGACAACGTGGAGATCACGGGCGAGCTGATCGCGCCGATCGCGATGGAGAAGGAGCTGCGCTTCGCGATCCGCGAGGGCGGGCGCACGGTGGGCGCCGGCGTCGTCTCCGAGATCATCCAGTAACGAATGGTCACGACAAGGGGACGGAAGTCATTCCCTCCCCGGACGAAGAGGACGGGAACGCAAGCAGGACGAATGCGGACGGGAACGAGCACCGGGACAGGGCCCCGGCGCTGACCTCCCGCCCCCAACGCCGACAGGCTGAGGAATGATGGACACGCAAAAAATTCGGATCCGACTCAAGTCCTACGACCACCGGCTGCTCGACCAGTCGGTGGTGGAGATCGTCGACACCGCGAAGCGCACCGGCGCCCGCGTCGTCGGGCCGATCCCGCTCCCGGTGCGGATCAACCGCTTCACCGTGCTGCGCTCGCCGCACGTGGACAAGAAGTCCCGGGAGCAGTTCGAGGTGCGCACGCACAAGCGGCTCGTCGACATCATGGAGCCCACCTCGCAGACGGTCGACGCCCTGATGCGCCTGGACCTGGCGGCCGGCGTCGACGTCGAGATCAAGCTCTAGGGGGAGGCGGGTGAGCCGTGGCTAAGGTCGAAAGAAAAACCGTCGGGCTTGTCGGCCGCAAGGTCGGCATGACCCAGATCTTCTCGGAGCGGGGCGAGCTGATCCCCGTGACCGTCCTGCAGGCGGGCCCCTGCACCGTCGTGCAGAAGCGGGTGCGCGCCAAGGACGGCTATGACGCCATCCAGATGGGCTTCGAGCCCGTCACGAAGAAGCGCGGGCCGGGCAAGCCGGCCGCCGGCCACTTCAAGAAGGCCGGGGTCGCGCCGCAGCGCCTGCTGCGCGAGGTGCGGGGCATGGCCCCCGAGGAGTTCGAGCTCGGCCAGCAGCTCAAGGCCGACGTCTTCCAGCTCGGCGAGAAGGTCGACGTGATCGGGACCTCCAAGGGCAAGGGCTTCCAGGGCGGCGTCAGGCGCCACGGCTTCCGCGGCGGCGCCGACACGCACGGCTCGATGTTCCACCGCGCGCCCGGCTCCATCGGCGCGTCGTCCTACCCCTCGCGGGTCTTCCCGGGCCAGCACCTGCCCGGGCACATGGGCGCGGACCGCGTGACCGCCAAGAACCTCGCGGTCGTCGGCGTCGACCCGGACCGCAGCCTGCTCCTCGTGAAGGGCGCCGTCCCCGGGGCCTCCCGCGGGGTCGTCCTCATCACCGCGAAGCGCTAGCGACGGGGGTACAACGCGATGGCACAGACTGACCTCTACAACGCGAAGAACGAGAAGGTGGGCTCGCTCGAGCTGCCCGCCGGCCTCTTCGGCGGGCGGGTGAGCTCGGGGCTGCTCCACGAGGTCTCGAGCGCGACGGGCGCCAACGAGCGCGCCGGCACGCGGGCCCACAAGACCCGCGGCGCGGTCTCCGGCGGCGGCCGCAAGCCCTGGAAGCAGAAGGGCACCGGCCGGGCGCGCCAGGGCAGCACGCGCGCGCCCCAGTGGCGCCACGGCGGCACGGTCTTCGGCCCGCTGCCCAAGGAGTACGACGTGCGCCTGCCCCAGTCCAAGCGCCGCGCCGCGCTGCGCGCGGCCCTGGCGTGGAAGCTGCGCGACGGCCTCGTCCACGTGGTCGAGGAGGCGCCGGCGACCGGCGGCAAGACCAAGGCGCTGGCCGCCTGGCTCGCCGCGGCGGGCTGGCAGGATGGCGGGACGCTGCTCGTGCACACGGGCGAGGGCGCCGAGCTGCTGCGCGCCGGCCGCAACATCCCGGCGGTGAAGGTCGCCCGGCCCGGGGGCTTCGCCCTCAACGACCTCGTCGCCCTGCGCCACCTCGTGCTGACCCGCGCGGCCCTGGCCGCCATGGAGGAGCTATGGGCAAAGTGAGCGACCCGTACCGCATCATCCGCACGCCGCTGCTGACGGAGAAGTGCCACGACCTCAAGGAGCGCCACAACCAGGTCGCCTTCCGGGTCGACCCGGCCGCGACGAAGAGCGACATCAAGGCCGCGGTCGAGCGGATCTTCAAGGCCAAGGTCGCCTCCGTGAACGTGATCAACGTCCTCGGCAAGGAGAAGCGGCTCGGCAAGAACATCGGCCGGCGCTCGGACTGGAAGAAGGCGATCGTCACGCTCAAGCCCGGCGAGAAGATCGAGATCATCGAAGGCCCTTGACCCGCCCGGCGGGGCGAGCGCAGGGCGCGGTGATCGCGCAAGCTCCGCAC
>DATDCY010000109.1 GCA_036524115.1 bacterium
CATCGCGCGCAACCCCGGCGCGGCCGACGAGACGGTCGCGCGCCTCGGTGCGCTGCCGTTCCCGTCGGTGCTCGCCGCGATCGGCGGCAACCGCGAGCGGCTCGAGCGCTCGCCCGAGATCGTCGCGGCCCTGCTGGCGAACCCGGCCACGCCGGTCGAGACGGTCCGCCTCTGGCAGGAGCGCTCGCAGCGCCACTCGGGCGGGGTGTCCGTGGTGTCGGTGCCGGTGGCGGACGCGGCGGAGGAGGCCGACCACGCCTTCGACGAGGTCCTGACCGAGGACCGCGAGGACCTCGATGCCGAGGCGCGGCAGCACATGCTCGGGGGCGACGAGGCGCTCAGCGCGCGGCAGCTCTCGATCTACGCGCTGCTCAAGAAGATGACCATCGGGCAGAAGGTGGCGCTCGCGGTGAAGGGCAACCGCGAGGTGCGGAACATCCTCATCCGCGAGAACAACAAGATGCTCTGCCTCAAGGTGCTCGAGAACCCGCGCGTTGGCGACTCGGACATCGAGGCCTGGGCCAAGAGCACGAACGTCCCCGAGGACGTGCTGCGCGGCATCGCGAACAACAAGGAGTGGGTCCGCAAGTACCCGATCGTCCGGGCGCTGGCGAACAACCCGAAGGCGCCGGTCGGCGTGACGCTCGACTTCCTCAAGTGGCTGACCCTCAAGGACCTGGAGCAGGTGACGAAGAACCGCAACGTGCCGGAGGCGCTGCGCTCGGCCGCGCGCCGGCTTTTCACGCTCAAGCGGGACAAGAAGTGACGGCCGCGGTGGCCGCCCCCCCGGAACCACATCAAGGAGACCACGGGACATGAAGCTCAAGATCGGGCTCCCCAAGGGCAGCCTGCAGGAGTCGACGTTCAAGCTCTTCCGCCGGGCGGGGTTCTCCGTCACCCTCGGCTCGAGCCGCTCCCTCTACCCGAAGTTCGACGACCCCGAGATCGAGGCGCTGCTGCTGCGCGCGCAGGAGATGGGGCCCTACGTGGCCAAGGGCGTCCTCGACGTCGGCCTCACGGGCCTCGACTGGATCCGCGAGACCGGCTCGAAGGTGCACGAGGTCGCGGAGCTCAACTACGCCAAGGGCGGGCTCGGGGCGGTGCGCTGGGTGCTCGCGGTCCCGGAGGACTCGAAGGTCCGCCGGGCCGAGGACCTCGCGGGCAAGCGGGTGGCGACCGAGCTGGTGAACGTCTCGCGGCAGTTCTTCCGCAAGAAGGGCGTGAAGGTCGACCTGGAGTTCTCCTGGGGCTCGACCGAGGCCAAGCCGCCGGTTCTCGCCGACGCGATCGTCGAGCTGACCGAGACCGGCAGCTCGCTGCGCGCGAACAACCTGCGGATCGTCGAGGACGTGCTCATCTCGCGGACGAAGCTCATCGCCAACCCCGAGGCCTGGAAGAACGCCTGGAAGCGCGAGAAGATCGAGACGGTCAACCTGCTGCTGCAGGCGGCGCTGGCGGCCGAGGACAAGGTCGGGCTGAAGATGAACCTGCCGCGGGCGGCGCTGGCGAAGGTCACGAAGATCCTCCCGGCGATGCACACGCCGACCGTCTCGCAGCTGGCCGATGCGGGGTGGATCGCCATCGAGGTCATCATCGACGAGCGGGTCGTGCGGCACATCCTGCCGGGGCTCAAGAAGGCCGGCGCCAGCGGCATCGTCGAATACCCTTTGAACAAGTTGGTGGTGTAGACCGCGGCGTTGGAGAGGCCCTTTTCCGCCCTGGCCGCGTTGCCGCTCGCCTCGCTTGTGCGGCGGGCACCAGCCCGCCTCCGCGCGGGCTGCGCGGCTGCCTTGCCAGGACGCAAAATGGCGCTCTCCACCGCTGCGGTCAGCCGATCCACGAACCGGGGCAGGAAGAAGCCGTGACGGGCAAGACGACGAAGGGCGAGGAGATCCTCGAGGGCGAGAGCGATCTCGCCTGGCTCGCGGGCGGGGGCGGCAACGCCCTGCGCGCGGTCGAGGAGGCCAGCGGCGTGCACCTGGCCACCCGCGGCAACAAGGTCCTCCTCGAAGGGCCGGCGGCGCTGGTCGAGCGCGCCCGCGCCTTCCTGCGCGAGCTGGCGCGGTTGCGCGCGGGCGGCCTGGACCTGCAGCCCTCGGACGTGCGGCACGCCGGCCGCGCCTTCTTCCGCGAGGGCAGCGATCTGGCCGCGATCTTCCAGGAGGTCGTCCTCGTCGCGCCGAACAAGCGGCCGATCACGCCCAAGAGCGCGACCCAGCAGCGCTACGTGCGCGCCATCCGCGAGAACGACCTCGTGCTCGGGATCGGGCCCGCCGGCACCGGCAAGACCTTCCTCGCCATGGCCATGGGCGTCGCGCTGCTGGCGCAGAAGCGGGTCTCGCGCATCATCCTCACGCGGCCGGCGGTCGAGGCGGGCGAGCGTCTCGGCTTCCTCCCCGGGGACCTCTACGACAAGATCCACCCCTACCTGCGGCCGCTCTACGACGCGCTCTACCACATGGTCGACCCGGACCGCGTCGCCAGGCTCGTCGAGCGGGGCACGATCGAGGTCGCCCCGCTGGCGTACATGCGCGGGCGGACCCTCAACGACTCGTTCATCATCCTCGACGAGGCGCAGAACTCGACCACCGAGCAGATGAAGATGTTCCTCACGCGCCTCGGCTTCGACGCCAAGGCGGTGATCACCGGCGACGTCACGCAGATCGACCTGCCGTCGGGGCGCGCCTCGGGGCTGATCGAGGCGGCGCAGGTGCTCCACGACGTCCCGGGGGTCGGGATCGTGCGCTTCTCCGAGCGCGACGTGGTGCGCCACGAACTGGTGCAGAAGATCATCCTCGCCTACGAGCGGCACGCGCGGCGCGAGCCCGGCGCGGCGGGGACGGGGGAGGGCGGCTGATGGCGCGCGCGCGGGGGGCACCACCGGAGGTCACCGTCGTCAACCGCCAGCGCACGGCGCGGCTGAGCCGCGTGCGGATCGCGGCGGTGGCGGAGTTCGTGCTCGGGCGCGAGCGCTGCACTCCCGGCGCGCAGGTCGCGGTGATCCTCGTCGGCGACGCCGCCATCCGCGCGCTCAACCGCCGCTGGCGCGGGAAGGACGCGGCCACCGACGTGCTCTCGTTCCCGCAGCGCGAGGGCGCGGGCGGGCTGCACCCGGAGGTGCTCGGCGACGTCGTGGTCAGCGTGCCCACCGCGCTGCGGCAGGCGCGCGAGGCGCAGTGCTGCTTCGCGGCCGAGATCGACCGGCTCGTGACGCACGGGCTGCTGCACCTGCTCGGCTACGAGCACGAGGGGGACGCCGCGGCGGCGCGGCGCATGCGCCGGCGCGAGACGGCGCTGCGGCGGGCGTGGCGGCGGTGATCGTGGCGGACGAGCGGCTCCCCGACTCCTTCGTCGGCCGCATGACGCGGCTGCTCGTGCTGCCGCTCGTGCGCCTGCTCGGGGCGCTCAAGCGGGCGCTCGAGCGGCTGGTGAGCCGCCGCGGCAACGTGCCGCGCGACGAGATGATCGAGGAGGAGCTGGACTCGGTCATCACGGAGGGGCGCGCCGCGGGGGTCATGGACCAGAGCGACGAGGAGCTGCTCAAGAGCGTCATCGAGTTCGGCGACACGCTCGTGCGCGAGGTGATGGTGCCGCGCATCGACATGGGCGCCTTCGAGATCGAGACGCCGCTGCCCGAGGTCCTCGCCGCCGTGGTGCGCCGCGGTCACTCCCGCTGGCCGGTGTACCAGGAGAGCGTCGACCACATCGTGGGCATCCTCCACGCCAAGGACCTGCTGCGGGTCTGGCAGGCGGGGCAGGCCGAGGCGCCGCTCGCAGGCCTGCTGCGGCCGGTGATCTTCGTCCCGGAGAACCAGCGCATCAGCGCGCTGCTGCGCGAGTTCAAGAAGCGGCGCACCCACCTGGCGATCGTGATCGACGAGTTCGGCGGCACCGCCGGGCTCGTGACGCTCGAGGACCTCGTCGAGGAGATCATCGGCGAGATCGCCGACGAGTTCGAGGCCGGGCAGGCGCCCGCCGTCCGGGAGGTCGAGGGCGGCTGGCTGCTGGACTCGCGCGCGAGCCTCGCGGCGCTTGGCGAGCACCTCGGCCTCGCGGAGGAGGAGCTGGCCCGCCACGAGTCGGAGACCGTGGGCGGGCTCGTCAGCGAGCTGCTCGGGCGCCTGCCGCGCGCCGGCGACGAGGCGCGCATCGGCGGGTGGGTGCTGAGGGTTGCCGACACGGACGGGCGGCGCATCCTGAAGATCCTCGCGGTGCGCGCGGCATGAAGATCGGCGCGCTCTTCCACGACGTGACCCGCCTCGAGGCGGACCTGCTGGTCGCCCCGCTGTGGGAGGACGACCGGCCGCCGCACGGCCTGGCGGGGCGGGCGGACTGGCACCTCTGCGGCTTCCTCTCGCGGCTGATCCTCGAGGGAAGGCTGCGCGGGACCGCGGGCGAGACGACGCTCATCGCGGTCCAGGGCCGCCTGCCGGCGCCGCGGCTGCTGCTGCTCGGCTGCGGGGCGGGGCGGTCGATGGACGCCGCCGCCGGCGAGGCGCACGCCGCCCGGGCGGCGACCGTAGCCGCGGACCTGAAGGTCTCCTCGGTGGTCATGGAGTTGCCGGTGCGGGACACGCGCGCGGCGCTTGGGGGGCTGGTGGCGCGCGTCGGCGACCTGTTCGCCGCCGCGCTGCCGCCGGGCGACGGCGAGGTGCAGGTGCTCGCCGGCAGCGAGGCGGAGTGCGAGGTCTGGCGCGGCGCCCTGCGCGACGCGTTTCCGCGGGGGACGCCCGTCGCGCCCCGCCGGCCCCTGCGGTAAGGCGGCCGGCGCCGCCCGACCGGCGTCGCGACGGAGATTTCCTCCGGAAATCCTTGACATTGCGGTTGCCGCGCGACTAGCATGGCAGCCCGAAGTCCGGATCAACAGGCGGCCGCCGTGGTGCGACTGGACCGATCGGGAGCGCCGGCGAGCCGGGGGTTCGGGGGGGGGATTCCCTCCCGGCTGGAGGGGTGTCCCTGGGGCGCAAAGGAGCTGAATCGATGCAGGCACGGAAGGCACCGGTGACGAAGGGCGGCGCGGCGAAACTCGTCTACTTCTTCGGTGGCGGCAAGGCGGACGGCAACGCCGGCATGAAGAACCTGCTCGGCGGCAAGGGGGCGAACCTCGCCGAGATGGCCGCACTCGGGCTGCCCGTGCCCCCGGGCTTCACCGTCACCACGGAGGTCTGCACACACTACTACGCCAACGGCAAGCGCTTCCCCGAGGCGCTCGGGGCGCAGGTCGGCGCCGCGCTGGCGCGGGTCGAGCAGATCGTCGGCTGCCGCTTCGGCGACCCGGAGAACCCGCTGCTCGTCTCGGTGCGCTCCGGCGCCCGCTCCTCGATGCCCGGCATGATGGAGACCGTGCTCAACGTCGGTCTGACGTCCGCGACGATCCCGGGGATGATCGCGAAGACGAAGAACCCGCGCTTCGTCTACGACGCCTACCGCCGGCTGATCATGATGTACGCCGACGTCGTCATGGAGAAGGCTGCCGGCATCGAGCCGGCCGACGACAGGGGCGTGCGCAAGCAGCTCGAGCACCTCATGGACGAGCTCAAGCTGCGGCGGGGCTACAAGAGCGACACCGACATCACCGCGGCGGAGCTCGAGGCGCTGTGCGAGGCATTCAAGGCCAAGGTGCGCGAGGTCCTGGGCGCGGAATTCCCGGACACCGCCCCGGCGCAGCTCTGGGGGGGCATCGGCGCGGTCTTCCAGTCCTGGAACGGCAAGCGCGCGATCTCCTACCGGAAGATCGAGGGGATCCCGGAGTCCTGGGGCACGGCGGTCAACGTCCAGGCGATGGTCTTCGGCAACATGGGCGACGACTGCGCCACGGGCGTCGCCTTCACGCGCGACCCGGGCACGGGGGAGAACGGCTTCTTCGGCGAGTGGCTCGTCAACGCGCAGGGCGAGGACGTGGTCGCCGGCATCCGCACCCCCTACGCGATCAACGAGCACGCGACGAACGACCAGAACCGCCACCTGCCGACCCTCGAGCGCACGATGCCGAAGCTCTACGAGGAGCTCGTGCGCATCCGCGCGAAGCTCGAGCGGCACTACCGCAACATGCAGGACCTGGAGTTCACGATCCAGAACGGCCGGCTCTACATGCTCCAGACGCGCGACGGCAAGCGCAACGGGCCGGCGGCGCTGCGCATGGCGGTCGAGATGTGCCAGGAGCGCCTCATCGACCGCGCGACCGCGGTCGGACGCGTCAAGCCCTCGCAGCTCGACGAGCTCTACCACCCGATGGTCGACCCGGCGCGCGAGAAGGAGTTCAAGGTCCTGACGAAGGGGCTGCCCGCCGGCCCCGGCGGCGCGGTCGGGCAGATCGTGCTCACCGCCGACAAGGCGGCCGCCTGGGCGAAGGAGGGGCGCAAGGTGATCCTCGTGCGCCACGAGACCTCGCCGGAGGACGTCCACGGGATGCACGCCGCGGAGGCCATCCTCACCGCCAAGGGCGGGATGACCTCGCACGCGGCGCTGGTCGCGCGCGGCTGGGGCAAGTGCTGCGTCGTCGGCGCCGGCGCGGTGAGCATCAATCTCGCGGCGGGCACGATCACGGTCGGCGAGCAGGTGCTGCACGAGGGCGACACGATCACCCTCAACGGCACCAAGGGCGTCGTCTACGCCGGCACGCTGCCGCTGATCACGCCCGACCCGGAGAAGAACGAGCAGCTCCAGGAGTTCCTGCGCTGGTGCGACGGGATCCGGACGCTCGGCGTGCGCACGAACGCGGACACGCCCGCCGACGCCGCGCAGGCGCGCCGCTTCGGCGCGGCCGGCATCGGGCTCTGCCGCACCGAGCACATGTTCTTCGGCGAGGAGCGCATCCGCGCCATGCGCGAGATGATCCTCGCGGAGACGCCCGCGGAGCGCGAGACCGCGGTCTTCAAGCTCCTGCCCTTCCAGAAGGAGGACTTCAAGGGGATCCTGCGGGCGATGGCCGGGCTGCCGGTGACGATCCGGCTGCTCGACCCGCCGCTGCACGAGTTCGTGCCGCACGAGCCGCACCTGGTGCAGGAGCTGGCGCGGGGCATGGGCAAGGACGTGGCGAAGGTCGAGGCGCGCATCGCCCAGCTCAAGGAGCTCAACCCGATGCTCGGGCACCGCGGCTGCCGCCTCGGGGTGACCTACCCGGAGATCACGCGCATGCAGGCGCTGGCGATCCTCGAGGCGACGGCCGAGCTGATCGCCGAGGGCGTGGACGCGCGGCCCGAGATCATGGTCCCGCTCGTGGGCAACGTGCGCGAGCTGACCAACCAGAAGGACGTGATCATGAAGGCCGCCGAGGAGGTGCGCCAGCGGGCGGGCGTCAAGCGCCTCCCGTTCACGGTCGGGACCATGATCGAGGTGCCGCGCGCCGCCGTGACCGCCGACGAGATCGCCGCCGAGGCGGAGTTCTTCTCGTTCGGCACGAACGACCTGACGCAGATGGGCGGCGGTTTCTCGCGCGACGACGCCGGCAGCTTCCTGCCGTCGTACGTGGAGAAGAAGATCTACGCCGAGGACCCGTTCATCTCGCTCGACACCGCCGGCATCGGCAAGCTCATGCGCATCGGCGTGCAGCTCGGCCGCGGCGCGCGGCCCGGGCTGAAGATCGGCATCTGCGGCGAGCACGGCGGCGACCCGCCGTCGATCGCGTTCTGCCACGAGATCGGCCTGAACTACGTCTCCTGCAGCCCGTTCCGGGTGCCGATCGCGCGTCTCGCCGCGGCCCAGGCCCAGGTCGCGAACCCCCGCGGCGCCAAGGCGGCGGCGAAGAAGGCCGCGCCGGCGAAGAAGACGGGGACGACGAAGGCCGGGGCGAAGGCGGTCGCGGCCCGCACGGCGGCGCCCCCGAAGCCGACGGCGAAGGCGGCGGCGAAGAAGAAGGCCCCGGTCAGGAAGGCCGGTCCGAAGAAGGCCGTGAAGAAGGCGGCGGCGAAGAAGCCGGCCCGCCGCCGGTAGCCGTTTCCGTCACGCGCGCGCCGGGGAGGCGTCCTGGCCTTCCCGGCGCCCGCTCACTTCCCGAAGCGGCGCTGGCGCGCTCCGAAGTCCGAAAGCGCCACCTGCAACTCCCCCACGGTGAATGCGGCCCAGGGCGTCTCCGTGTGCCAGAGCTCCGCGTAGGAGCCCTGCCAGACGAACGCGTCCGGGGCCTCGAACGCCCCGCCGGCGAGGACGACGAGGTCCGGGTCCGGCACGCCCGCCGTGTCCAGCCAGGCGTCCAGGTCGTCGTCGCCGAGGGACGAACCCGGGCGCGCGACCAGGAGCCGCGAGGCGGCCCGCGCAATCTCCTCGCGTCCCCCGTAGCGCAGGAACAGGAGCAGCGTCCGCTCCGCAGGGGCGGGATGCGCGGGGGCGGCGTGGCGCATGACCTCGGGCGGCAGCCCATCCACCCGGCCGCAGGTGCGCAGCGAGGCGCCAAGGCGCGCCGCCGCCGCCTCGAGCGCCCCCGTTCCCTCGACGCAGCCGTGCCGGGCCTCCGCGGCGCCGTCGGGATCGTCCAGCAGGCGATCGACGTCCGGGGCGAAGAACGAGAACGCGCGCAGGCCGGGCGCGGCGGCGAACGCCTCGTCGGCAATGGCGGCGGCGTGACGGAGCGCCCCCGCCACGGCCGCGGCCGCGTCCCGCGGGTCGCCGGCGACGCCGCGGGCGATCACGGCGATGTGGCGGATCGGGGTCTCGTGCATCGCGGGGATGGTACGCGCCAGGCGGGGAATGTCAATTCGCCCCGGGCCGCAGTACCGCGGGTCGCACGCGACCCTGCGGGCGACACCGGCACGCCGGCGGTCGCACCGCGGTGTGCCGCCCGTCACATTGACTTTTCCTCGCGTGGAGGTCAAAGATATTCACGGAAGGGGGTGTTCATGATGCTTCCTTGGAAGTGCGTTCTGGCGACGGCCCTTGCCGGGTCGCTCGCACTGGTGGTTCCGTCGGGCCGTTCCGTCGCGGGCGAGCCGCCGGGGAAGGCCGCCGCGGAGTCGGCCGAGCACACCGTGGCTGCGGGCGACAACCTGCACCTGATCGCCGGGTACTACTACCGGGACCCGCGGCAGTGGCGAAGGGTCTGGAAGCTCAACGGCAAGGCCGTCACGCGCCCGAGCCACCTCGTCCCCGGCAGGACGCTCCGCGTCGAGCGGACGGCCGGCGTGACGTGGGACATCCCGTACGAGGAGTTCCGCGCCCGCGTCCGCGGCAAGTAGCCCCGCGGTGCCGCGTTTCCGCCTCGCCGCGCCGTTCGTCCCGCGGGGCGACCAGGGGCGGTGCATCGAGCAGCTCGCCGCCGGGGTCGGGCGCGGTGACGACGCGCAGGTGCTCCTCGGCGTCACCGGCTCGGGGAAGACGTTCACGGTCGCGAACGTCGTCGAGCGGCTCCAGCGCCCGACGCTGGTGGTCTCGCACAACAAGACCCTGGCCGCGCAGCTCTACAGCGAGTTCCGCGCGTTCTTTCCCGAGAACGCCGTCGAGTACTTCGTCTCCTACTACGACTACTACCAGCCCGAGGCGTACATCCCCACGACCGACACCTACATCGAGAAGGACTCGGCGATCAACGAGGACATCGACAAGCTGCGCCACAGCGCCACGCGCTCGCTGCTCGAGCGGCGCGACGTGCTCATCGTGGCCAGCGTCTCCTGCATCTACGGCCTCGGCGCGCCCGAGTACTACGCCAGGCTGCGCGTGCCGCTCGCGGTCGGCGAGGAGCACGGTCTGCGCCGCCTGCTGCGCGAGCTGGTCGACATCCAGTACCAGCGCAACGACCTGGACTTTCACCGGGGGACCTTCCGCGTCCGGGGGGACGTCGTCGACATCTTCCCCGCGTACGAGGGCGACGCGGCCGTGCGCGTCGAGTTCTTCGGCGACGCGATCGAGCGCATCGCGCGCATCGACCCGCTCACCGGGCAGGCGAGCGGGGGCCTCGACGCCGTGACGATCTGGCCGGGGAGCCACTACGTCGTCCCCGCGGAGGAGGTGGACCGCTCGCTGGCGGCGATCGAGGCCGAGCTGGCGGAGCGGCTGGCGTGGTTCCGGCGGGAGAACAAGCTCCTCGAGGCGCAGCGGCTGGAGCAGCGCACCCGCTTCGACCTGGAGATGATCCGCGAGCTCGGCTTCTGCTCGGGGATCGAGAACTACTCGCGCCACTTCACCAACCGCGCGCCGGGCGAGGCCCCGCCGACGCTCCTCGACTACTTCCCGAAGGACTTCCTGCTCGTCGTCGACGAGAGCCACGTCACGTTGCCGCAGCTGCGGGCGATGGCACACGGGGACCGCTCGCGCAAGGCGAGCCTGGTCGAGCACGGCTTTCGCCTGCCGTCGGCGTTCGACAACCGGCCGCTGACCTTCGAGGAGTTCGAGGCGCGGGTCTGCCAGGGCATCTACGTCTCCGCGACGCCCGCGGCGTACGAGCTGGGGCGGGCCGGCGGCCGGGTCGCCGAGCAGATCGTGCGGCCCACGGGCCTCATGGAGCCGGCGGTCGAGGTGCGCCCCGTGGCGGGGCAGGTCGAGGACCTGCTCGGGGAGATCCGGGCGCGCGCGGCGCGCGGCGAGCGCGTCCTGGTCACGGCGCTGACCAAGCGCATGGCCGAGGACCTCACCGAGCACTACGCCGAGCGCGGGCTGCGCGTGCGCTACCTGCACGCCGACGTCGAGACGCTCGAGCGGCTGCGGCTGCTGCGCGACCTGCGCCTCGGCGTCTTCGACGCGCTCATCGGCATCAACCTGCTGCGCGAGGGGCTCGACCTGCCCGAGGTCTCGCTCGTCGCGATCCTCGACGCGGACAAGGAGGGGTTCCTGCGCTCCGAGACCTCCCTCATCCAGACGGCGGGGCGCGCCGCGCGGAACATCGACGGGAAGGTCATCCTCTACGCCGACACGCTCACGCGCTCGATCCGCGCGGCGCTGGCCGAGTGCGCGCGGCGGCGCGCGATCCAGGAGGAGTACAACCGGCGCGAGGGGATCCGCCCCGAGGGGATCCGCAAGGGCGTCAGCGACGCGCTGGCCGCGGTGTACGACCGGGACTACCTCACGGTGCCCGTCGCCGGCGAGGCGGAGACGGCGTACCGCAGCCTGGGCGAGGTCGACCGCGCGGCGCGCGAGCTGGAGCGGGAGATGCGGGAGGCGGCCGCCCGGCTGGACTTCGAGCGCGCCGCGGCGCTGCGCGACCGCATCCGCGGCCTGCGGGAGATGGAGCTGGCCCTCGGCGTCGGCGAGGGCCACGTGCGCGGGCAGGCCGCCGGCGCGGCGGCGTCGGGGAAGCCGGCGAAGGGCGGGGGACGGCGTGGCCGGCAGCGTTCCTGAGTTCGCGATCGCCCCGCGGCTGCGCGCCGCGCCCGACGTCCCCGGCGTGTACCTCATGCGGGGGGCCGGCGACGAGGTGCTGTACGTCGGCAAGGCGGTCTCGCTGCGGGCCCGGCTGCGATCGTACCTCGCCCCGGAGCGCCAGGGCCCGAAGACGGAGCTGCTCGTGCGCCAGGCGGCCGCCGTGGAGTGGTTCGAGACCGACACCGAGCTCGAGGCGCTCATCCTCGAGGACACGCTCATCAAGCGCCACCGGCCGCGCTTCAACATCAGCCTGCGCGACGACAAGACCTACCCGTTCCTGCGGCTCTCGGCACAGGAGCCGTTCCCGGCGCTGACGGTCGTGCGGCGGCCCGCGCAGGACGGGGCGCGGTATTTCGGCCCGTACATCCCGGCGTCGGCGATGCACGCCACGGTGCGGCTGCTGCGCCGGCTGTTCCCGTTGCGGCTCTGCCGCACGCTGCGCCCGGGACGGCCCTGCCTGAACCACCAGATGGGGCGCTGCCTCGCGCCGTGCGCGGGGAAGGTCGACGCGGCGCGCTACGGGGAGCTGGTGCGCGGCGTCACGCTGTTTCTCCAGGGGCGCGGCGCGGAGCTGGCGGCCGGGCTGCGCCGGCACATGGCGCAGGCGGCCGAGGAGCTGCGCTACGAGGAGGCGGCCGAGCTGCGCGACCGCGTCGCGGCCATCGAGGCGACGCTCGAACGCCAGCGGGTGCATGACCCCGAGGGCGGGGACTTCGACGTCGCGGGGGTCGTGCGCCTCGGCGACCGAGTCGGCGTGTCCCTCCTGCACGTGCGGGCCGGGCGTCTCATCGGCACGGAGGCGTTCTCGCTGCGCGACCCGCTCGAGGGCGAGGGCGGCGACCGCGCGGAGGCCCTCGCCGCGGTCCTGCGCGACTGCTACGCGGGCGGGCGCGAGGTGCCGCCGGAGGTGGTCGTCCCC
>DATDCY010000110.1 GCA_036524115.1 bacterium
CACTGCTGCCTCCCGTAGGAGTCTGGCCCGTGTCTCAGTGCCAGTGTGGCCGTACACCCTCTCAGGCCGGCTACCCATCGTCGCCTTGGTAGGCCGTTACCCTACCAACTAGCTAATAGGCCGCGGGCTCATCCTCAAGTGGTAGCTTTCAGGAAGAGGCCACCTTTTACCGCACCCCCCGTGGAGGGCGTGGTCTTATCCGGTATTAGCCTCGCTTTCGCAAGGTTATCCCGAGCTCAAGGGAAGATTACCCACGTGTTACTCACCCGTTCGCCACGGTACTAGTCAGCCGAAGCCGACATTCCCGTCAGACTTGCATGTGTTAAGCACGCCGCCAGCGTTCGTTCTGAGCCAGGATCAAACTCTCCAATTGGAAAATTCAATCCCCTGATATTCAGGGATGTATCTGCTCCGAAGAGCTTCTACACCCGCAGATCAGTAAAGCACGTCTGCCTAGTTTTCAAAGAGCAGCCTTCCCAACGGAAGAACTTGATCATACCGAACATCGTCCGGCCATGTCAAGCTCTTTTTTCGAGCCTGCCCGTGTCTGGGAAAGAGCGTTTAAGCAGGTGGCAATATAGCCATTGGCGCGGCAAAGTCAAGCGGTATCTTTTGGGGGTCGGCGGAGATAATGAGGCGGTCGCGTTCCCGGCGACTGCGGAGGGCCCAGGGCGATGTCCGAGTTGCGGCAGGACATGATCTCGAAGGAGTGGGTCATCGTCGCGCCCGAGCGCGCCAGGCGGCCGGACGACAACCACGCGCCGGGCACCGGGCGCGCCGCGCCGCCGCGCCGCCGTCCCGACTGCCCGTTCTGCACCGGCAACGAGAGCTCGACCCCCAACGCGCTGCTGAGCTTCCCCTCCGACGGCCCGTGGCGCGTGCGGGTGGTGCCGAACAAGTTCGCGGCGCTCTCGTACGACGCCGAGTTCCACCACGTCTGGAGCGGCAAGTTCCTGCGCACGGGCGGCTACGGCGCCGCCGAGGTCGTCATCGAGTCCCCGCGGCACGACCTCTCGCCGGCGCAGATGGCGCCCGCGGACCTCGTCCTCGTCCTCGAAGCGTGGCAGCAGCGCTACCAGGCGCTCATGGACGACGGGCGCAACCACCTGATCACGATCTTCCGCAATCACGGGCGGCAGGCCGGCACCTCGCTCGAACACCCGCACTCGCAGATCATCGCCACGCCGGTGATGCCGCCGACCGTGCGCAACCAGATCGACCAGGCCGTCCGCTCCTTCGACACCTACGGCACCTGCCTCTTCTGCACGATGATCGAGGCCGAGCGGGCCGAGGGCTCGCGCCTCGTCCTCGAGACCGAGCACTTCACGGTCTTCTGTCCATTCGCGTCGCGCTCGCCGTTCGAGCTGCGGATCTTCCCGCGCCGGCACACGTGCTTCTACGGCGCCGTCACGGCCGAGGAGACCCGGGACCTCGCGGGCGTGCTGCGCGCCACGCTCGGGAAGCTCCACCGGCGGCTCGAGAACCCGGACTACAACCTCGTCGTGCGCTCGCACCCTCTGGAGTCGCGCGCGAACCGCCACTACCACTGGCACATCGAGATCGTCCCCCGGCTCGGGACCACGGCGGGCTTCGAGCTGGGCACCGGCGTCTTCATCAACACGCTGCCGCCCGAGGACGCGGCGGCGGTCCTGCGCAGCGCGGAGCCGGCGGAGGTGCTGGAGTGAGGCCGAAACAACGATGCTGAGGATCGGCCTGACCGGGGGCATCGCCAGCGGCAAGTCCAGCGTCGCCCGGATCTTCCGCGAACTGGGCGCGCACGTCATCGACGCCGACCGCGTCGCGCGCGAGGTCACGCCCTCCGGTTCGCCGGCGCTGGCGCAGATCGCGCGGGCGTTCGGCGCGCAGGTGCTCCGCCCCGACGGGACGCTCGACCGGGCGGCGCTCGGGGCGATCGTCTTCGCCGACAGGGGCAAGCGCCGGGTCCTCGAGGGGATCCTCCACCCGCTCATCCTCGGAGAGATCGACCGGCGCATCGACGCGCTCGCGCAGGACGACCCGCGGGGCGTGGCGGTGGTCGAGGCGGCGCTGATCTTCGAGCTGGCGCGCCAGGCCGAGTACGACGCAGTCGTGGTCGTCTGGGCCGAGCCGGAGCAGCAGGCGCAGCGCCTCATGGCCCGCGACCGCCTTCCGCCGGAGGAGGCGCGCCGGCGCATGGACGCACAGATGCCCCTGGCGCAGAAGCGCCTGCGGGCCGACTTCGTCGTCGACAACAGCGGGGACGAGGCGCGCTGCCGGCAGGAGGCCGAGCGGGTCTGGCAGGAGCTCGCACGGCTGGCGGCCGGGGGCGGGCGCTGCTGACGGGCCGGGGGCGCCCCGGCATCGGCTGAGCGAAGGGGTGGCGCGGAGCGGGGGCCCCCCACCGGACGGACCGGAGGGAGTACGGTGGGGGTGCGCAGCGTCAGGACCCCGCAGCGTGCCTGGACACGAAGCGGTATCACGGGAACCGGCGGCCGCGGCGCGGTATCATATGGGACATGGCGCCGAGCCGTTTCACCCTGGGCGTGGCCGCGGTCTCGCTGCTCGTGACCCTCGTCATGGCCGCCGGGATCTGGGACTCCTACTTCCCGGACCCCGACGCGGAAGGGCTGCGCGCGCGCCGCGCCTACTACGAGAGCGTGCTCAGGCAAGCCGACGTTTCCTGGCAGGAAGCCCTATATTATCGCGTGGTGGACGGAAAGACCCCGGAAGCGCGGCCGTGAAGATCGAGTGCACCCTCTGCCCGCACGCCTGCCGCCTCGCCGACTACGAGATCGGCCTCTGCCGGGTGCGGATCCACCGCGACGGGAAGCTCTACTCGCTCGTCCACGGCAAGGCGTGCGCCGTCCACGTCGACCCCATCGAGAAGAAGCCCATCTTCCACATGCTCCCCGGGAGCGGGGCCTACTCGGTGGCGACGGCCGGCTGCAACCTCACCTGCCGCTTCTGCCAGAACTGGGAGATCTCGCAGGCGAAGCCGGAGCAGACGCGCAACCAGGACCTGCCGCCCGAGCGGATCGTCGCCGCGGCGCGCGCCGCGCGCTGCCGCTCGGTCGCCTACACCTACACCGAGCCGACCGTCTTCTTCGAGTACATGCTGGACACCGCGCGGCTGGCGCGGGCCGCCGGGCTGCGCAACATCTGGGTCACCGCGGGGTTCGTCAACCCCGAGCCGCTGCGCGAACTGGCGACGGTGATGGACGCGGCCAACATCGACATCAAGTCCATGCGCGATTCGTACTACCGCGACGTCTGCGGCGCGCGGCTGCAGCCGGTGCTCGACGCCGTCGCCCTCGCGGTCAAGCTCGGCGTCATGGTCGAGATCACCTACCTCATCGTGCCGACCCTCAACGACACCCCGGCGGAGATCCGCGACCTGGCGCGCTGGATCAAGGGGACGGTCGGTCCCGAGGTGCCGCTGCACTTCTCGCGCTTCTTCCCGATGTACCGCCTCGAGCGGCTGCCGCCGACGCCGCTGGAGACGATCACCAGCGCCCGCAACATCGCGCTCGGGGAGGGGCTGCGCCACGTCTACACCGGCAACGTCCCGCACGACGAGAGCGCGAACACCTTCTGCCCGAAGTGCGGAACGCGGCTGATCTCGCGGCTGGGCTACACGGTCATGGAGATGCGGGTGCGCGACGGCGCGTGCCCCGACTGCGGAGCGAAGATCTATGGCATT
>DATDCY010000111.1 GCA_036524115.1 bacterium
GCGCAGAGCGGGGCCGCCCCGGCGGCGGGCTGCACGAGAAAGCTCGTCCGGCCGTCGCCGCCGGACCGCCCGCCGCGGTCCGCGGCGTCGAGCGGGTTCCACCGGTGCGGGTCGTGGCAGGCGCCGCAGCCGACCGACTTCCCGCGCGGCGGGGCGGGCCAGGGATGCGTCCGCTGCGGGACCACCTTCGCCGCCGCAGCCCCCTGCTCCCGGTGGCAGCCTTCGCAGAGGCCGGAGACATCGGCCGTCGTCTTCTCGCCGCCGCCGCGCACCCCCGGCCAGGCCGTCACCGCGAGCGGATCGTGCACCGGGTGGCACGGCCCGCAGGTCGAGCCTCCCGCGGCCTTGCCGTCGTGCAGGGTCCCGACGACCGTCATCTGCGAGCGGTGGCAGCCGAGACACAGTTCGGCGCCCGGGCCGGCCAGCCCCTCGCGCAGGAAGCGCCCGTCGGGCCCTGCCCGGTGCGGGTCGTGGCAGGTCGCGCAGGTGATCATCCCCCCGCGATATCGGCGCCCGTCGGCCCAGAAGAGCGGCAGCCCCCCCGTTCCCTTCCGCGGCGCGGGCGCGACTCCCACGGGATGGTTGGTCACGAGCGGCACCCCGCCCTCGGCGGCCATCCCGTGGCAGCCCATGCAGATGCGGTCGATCGCGGTCTGGCCCTCCTGTGGCGAGCCCAGCGGCAGGCGCCACCCGTGCGCCCCGTGGCAGCCGCCGCAGAGCCCGGCGACGCCCGGCCCCGCGGTGCTTCCCGGCGCGCGCGCCCGGCTGTGGGGGGTCGCGGCGATCTTGGCCTGCCGCGAGTGGCAGAGCAGGCACGAGTAGGACTCGCGCGGGAGCACCAGCCCCGGCGTCAGGGGCTGCGCGCGGTGCGCGCGGTGGCACGTCGAGCAGATGATCCGCCCATCCGGCCCGGTCACCCCTCCGGCGGCGATAAATGCCGCGTCGATCCTCGCCAGCCGCGGGCGCACGGACACCGGGTGCGCCCCGAGCGCGGCCTGCTCCGGGTCGAGCGAATTCTGCGCGGGGTGGCAGTAGAGGCACAGCGCCTCGCGCGAGGTCACCAGCTGCGGCGTCCCGGCCTGCCCGGCGTGCGAACGGTGGCAGGAGAGGCAGGTGATCTTCCCGCCCTGCGCGAAGACCGCGCCCGAGCGGCCGAGGCGCACGCCCAGGCTGCGCTCGTCCGCGGCGACGCTCGCGCCGAGGGGATGGTTCCACTCCACGGCTCCAGTCGCGGCCGCCAGCCGCTCGTGGCAGCGGCGGCAAACGTCTTCTGCCTTCTCCCATCCCGCCGCGAGCAGGCCGCGGCGATTCCCCTGCTTCTCGGCATTGTGCATGCGGTGGCACGAGAGGCACGAGGCGCCGCCGGCGGCGACGGGGTGGTTCGTCTCGCCGGCGGCCGGCGAGAAGCTGCGCTCGTGACACTGGCGGCAGAGGCGCCCCTCGTAGGCGGCCTTCCCAAGCAGGGCGCGGCCCCCGACCGTCCGGTGGACGGCGTGGCACCCGAGGCAGGGAGGCCCCGCCTTGCCGCTGGGGTGCGTCGCCATCCCCGGGCCCTTGCCCTCCTTGCTGGGGTTCTCGCCGTGGCAGGGAACGCAGAGCGCCTCGGCGCTGCCGGCGCGGACCAGGCCCTCGCCCTGCGCGCCGTGCACCACGTGGCAGCCGCCGCAGTCCTGCGTCCGGCCCTTCTCCTGGGCCACGGCGGGGTGCTCGCCCGGCGCGCCGCCGCCCCGCCCCGGGTGGCACGAGGCACAGTACCCGAAGCTCCCCCTGGGGAAGCGCATGAACGTGCCGACGTTCGCCTCCCGCACGTGGGGGGTGTGGCAGGACCCGCAGGACACCGTGCCGCCGGCGGGGTGGTGCCGCCCCTCGGCCAGGTAGCGCCGCCGGTCGTCGACGATGCCGTTGTGGCAGCTGAGGCACATCCGCGCCGCCCCGGCCGCGCCGGCGTCCTGCGGGAGCGCGAACGCGATGAGCCCCGCCGTCCCCGCGGGCGCCTTGTCAAGGTGGCAGACGCCGCAACGGCGCGGCAGTCCGGCGTCGAGCCGCTGCGACGCCTGCGCGGGCGGGGACGCGGCGCCGCCGGTCGGCCCCTCTTGGGCGGCGGCCGGGCGTGCGGCGGCGAGCAGCAGCAGCGCCGCCAGCGTCGCTCGGCAGGACCGCATCCCTACCCCGCGGGCCGCTTGAAGAGGTAGAAGGCCCCGAGGACCTCTCCCTGGGGGCTCGTGAAGGGCGTGATGCCCACGAGCTCCCAGCCCTCCTCGCCCGCCTTGTTGATCTTCACGAGGTTGACGCCCGTCTTCGGCCGGCCGCCGAAGATATCGGGGTTCGCCTCGTAGAGCTGTCCGTACTCCCACTTGCCCGCCATCCGCACCTCCTTCGGGGACGATGTCACGGCCGTCCCCCTCGCACCGAACACCCCGGCGGCCGGCGCACCGCCGCTCACCGGGGACCGAGATCCCAGGCACTCACCCTGCCCGCGGCGGTCTCGACCACGAAGACCGTGTTGCCCCTGGCCGCCACGCCACCAGGGGCCTCCAGCGCCAGGGGCTTCCCTTCGCTCCCGCAGAGCACGCCCTGGTAGGCGCCGCGGGAGTCGAAGACCTGGAGCGAGCCGAAATACGCGTCCGCCACGAGCACGCGGTCCCCGCCGAGCACCGCGATGCCCGCCGGCCGGAAGAGCGTGCCCTCCGTGGTGCCGAACTCGCCGATGGCGGCGAGCGGCTCGCCGCGGGGCGTGAAGACCAGGACGCGGCTGTTCAGCGCGTCCGTGACCAGCAGCCGGTCGAGACTGTCCTGCGCGAGGCGGAAGGGACCGCGAAACTGCGCCGGCCCTTCCCCGAGCCCGCCCCAGGATTCCTGCGCCGCGCCGTCGAGGCCGAAGGCCCGCACCTTCTGCGCGCGGGCGTCGGCGACGAACACGGTTCCGCGCGAGACGAGGATGCCGGTCGGGCGGCTCTCGGCGGGCGGCCCGACCGTGAACCTGCGCGCCTCGGCGCCCTTCTGGTCGAGGACGACGACGCCGCCGGTCGCCGACGCGGCGAGGTAGATCTCGTCCGCGCCGCCGAAGCCGATGCCGAGCCACGAGCCGGCGCCCGCGCCGGGCAGCGGGATCGACCCGAGGCTGCGCCCCGCGAGGTCGAGGAGTGCGATCCGCCCGTTGAGGTCGTCGAGCACGAGCAGGCGGCTGCCCGCAAGCACCAGGTCGGACGGCTGGCGGAACGCCACCCGCGCGGCGTCGCGGACCGAGAACACCTGGCGCGCGGGCAGGCACCCCGCGCCCGCCGGCCGGGGCGATGCGACCGCCGCCGCGACCA
>DATDCY010000112.1 GCA_036524115.1 bacterium
CGACGACGCCGACCAGCGGCAGCCGCAGCACGCCGCACGAGAGCGCGGCGGTCGCCGCCTCGCCGGCGTCCGCCCCCTCGTTCAGCCGGATCGCGCGGACGTTCGCCAGCCGGCCGACGATCGCCGTCTCGCGCGTCACGATCGCCGCCGCCGCGGGCGGGACCTCCTCCAGCACCACCTCGACCGGCAGGCTCGGCTTGATGTTCATCTCGCCGCGGATCGTGCGCACCGCCGTGACGATCTCGATCACCACGGCCAGTTCGGCCTCGGCGTCGGCATCCGCCCAGCGCTCGTCCGGCTCGGGGAACGGCGAGATCGCGAGCGGGCGCCCGCCGCCGGGGAGCCGGTCGGCGATCTCCTCGGTCACGAACGGCATGATCGGGTGCAGCAGCGCCAGGACACGGCGCAGCACGTGCACCGCCGTGCCGCGCGCCGCGTCGCCCGCGGGCCCCTCCGCGCCCAGGCGCGGTTTGGCGATCTCCAGGTACCAGTCGCAGAACTCGTGCCACGTGAACTGATAGAGCGCCGAGGCGGCGTCGTTGTAGACGTACTCCTCGAAGGCGCGGTTGACGCGGCGCACGAGCCCGTCGAGGCGCGAGAGCACCCAGCGGTCCTCGATCGCCGCGGGCGCCGCGGCCGGGGGCGGCGGCGCGGGCCTGCCCTCGAGGTTCATCGCGACCAGCCGCGAGGCGTTCCAGAGCTTGGTCACGAAGTTGCGGTACCCGGCGATCCGCTCCTCCGCGAGCTTGATGTCCCGTCCCTGCGCGGCGAGCGCGGTGAGCGTGAAGCGGCAGGCGTCCGTGCCGTAGCGCTCCATCATGCCGAGGGGGTCGATGACGTTGCCGCGGGACTTGGACATCTTCTGTCCCTCGGCGTCGCGCACGAGCGCGTGGATGTAGACGTCGCGGAAGGGGACCTCGCCCATGAACTTGATGCCCATCATCATCATGCGGGCCACCCAGAAGAAGAGGATGTCGAAGCTGGTGACGAGCACCGACGTCGGGTAGTAGGAGGCGAGCAGCGGGGTGCGCTCGGGCCAGCCGAGCGTCGAGAACGGCCAGAGCGCGGAGGAGAACCACGTGTCGAGCACGTCCGGGTCGCGCACGAGCCGCGCGCCGCCGCACGCCGGGCAGCGCGCCGGCGGCTCCTGGCTGACGATCGGCACGGCGTCGACCGCGATGCGCAGCGTGGTCTCGGTCGCGCCGCCTTCGCCCGCGGCGACCGTCACCTCGCGCACGCGCTCGCCGTTGCAGTCGCGGCAGTACCACGCCGGTATCTGGTGGCCCCACCAGATCTGGCGCGAGATGCACCAGTCGCGGATGTTCTCCATCCACTCGTAGTAGGTGCGCTCCCACTGCGCGGGGATGATCCGCGTGCGCCCCTCGCGCACGGCCGCGAGCGCCGGCTCGGCCAGGGGCTTCGCGCGCACGAACCACTGGGGCGAGAGCGCGGGCTCCACGACGGTGTGGCAGCGGTAGCAGTGCCCGAGCGGCACCGCGTAGTCCTCCTCGCGCACCAGCAGCTCCCGCTCCCGCAGGTCGGCGAGGATCGCCTTGCGCGCGGCGAAGCGCTCGAGTCCCGCGTAGGGCCCGGCCGCCTCCGTCATCCGCGCCGAGTCGTCCATGATCTTCGGCGCGGCCAGGCCGTGCCGCCGCCCGGTCTCGAAGTCGTTGGCGTCGTGCGCGGGGGTGATCTTCAGCGCGCCGGTGCCGAACGCCGGATCGACCGCGGTGTCGGCGATCACCGGCACGCGACGGCCCGGCGCCACGGGCAGCACCACCTCCGTGCCGATCAGCGAGGCGTAGCGCGCGTCGTCGGGGTGCACGGCCACCGCCGTGTCGCCGGGGATCGTCTCGGGGCGGGTCGTCGCGACGACCACCCCCTCGCCGCCGTCCGCTGCCCGGTAGCGCACGTGGTAGAGGTGCCCCGGCGCCGGCTGGCTCTCGACCTCCAGGTCCGAGAGCGCCGTGTGACAGCGCGGACACCAGTTGATGATCCGCTCGTCGCGGTAGATGAGTCCCTCGGCGTGCAGGCCGATGAAGACCTGCCGCACCGCGCGCGAGAGCCCCTCGTCGAGCGTGAAGCGCTGGCGCTCCCAGTCGCACGAGCAGCCCAGGCGCCGCAGCTGGTTGAGGATCTTGCCGCCGGACTCCTCCTTCCAGAGCCAGACGCGGCGGACGAACTCCTCGCGCCCGAGCCGGTGGCGGTCGGTCCCCTGCGCGGCGAGTTGCTTCTCGACGACGTTCTGCGTCGCGATGCCGGCGTGGTCCATCCCCGGCACCCAGAGCGCGCTGCGGCCCTGCATGCGCCGCCAGCGCACCAGGATGTCCTGGAGCGTGTTGTTCAGCGCGTGCCCGATGTGCAGCACGCCGGTGACGTTCGGCGGCGGGATGACGATGGAGAACGGCTCGCCGGAAGCCGGCTCCGGCGCGTGGAAGGCGCGCGCCGCGTCCCAGCGCTCGATCCAGGTGCGTTCGACCTCTTCAGGCCGGTAGGTGCTCTCGAATGTCATCTGCTCCTCGCGGGGTGGTGGTGGGGATGCCCCTCACGGCGGGAACTGCCCGCGCGCGGCGGGGTGGCCGCTCTTCCTGCGCCGGGCCGGCGGATCACCGGCGGTCTGCGTCGCGCGTGACGCGCTCGATCTCCGCGCGGATCATCGCTTCCGCGAGGTCCGGGACGACCTGCCAGGCGACGTCCTCGACCAGCGCCCGCGCCAGGCTGGCGACGAGCGGTTCGAGCGCCTGCCGCACGGCGGCGTCGAGCCGCGACGCGACGAGCCGCTCGATCTCCGCCTGGTCGATCGCGACCGCCGGGGCGGGCGTCTCGCGCGGCGGGGGCGGCGCGGGCTCGACCGGGCGCGGCATCTCCCACGCCGGGGGGCGCTCCGCACGGGGCGGCGCCGCCGGCTGTTCCTCCAGGACGGACGTGTCGGCGAGGCTGCCCCAGAGATTGTCCTCGCCGACCGCCGGGTCGATGATCGGCGCGGCGCTTCCGCGCAGGTTGACCTCGCTCCACAGGTCGTCGTCGCCGCCGGTGGCCGCCGCGGGCCCGGGCGTGCTCGGCCCGAGGTCGAAATCCTCCTCCGCGAACGGGCTGGCCGGCGGCGGAACCGTCACCGGGCGCGCGGGCGGTGGCGGTGGCGGTGGCGATGGAGGAGGCGGCGGCGC
>DATDCY010000113.1 GCA_036524115.1 bacterium
CATCGCGGTCCCCGGCCCCACGGACCGTGCCGGCGCCAACTTCATCGCGGGCCGGATCGTGGCCCAGGTGATCCTCCGACCGCTCCCGTCCGGCACCCCCAACGTCGCGCTGCTCTTCGGCTACCGCGACCCGCAGCACTATCGGTATGTGCGCTTCTATCCCAGCGCCACGGAGATCGGCCAGGTCGGAGTGATCGACGGCCAGTCACCGCCGCTGCGCCGGCAACTGACCCACGCCCTGCCCGTCGATCTCCCGCAGTTCGTCCGGATCGACGTGCGTCCGGGCGGCGCGGTGCAGGTCTTCGCCGGCGGCACGCCCCTCGGCGGGCTGCAGTTCTCCGCCGCCGTCCCCGGCCGCGTCGGCGTCATGACGCGCAACGCGCAGGGCGTCCTCGACAACTTCCGGCTCTGGGCGCGGACTATTCTCAACTAATCGGCGTTGGGAGGCGAGGAAGGCGGGATGGCGCCCAAGCGAAATCTGCGATCCGGCGTCGTGCTGGCGGCAATCATCGCGAGCCTTTCTCTGATCGTTCCACGCGAGGCCGCGGCCACCGGCGGCATCTCGGGACGCATCGCGGGACCGAACGGGGAGCCGCTGGCGGGGGTGGAGGTGCAGGCGTTCGTGGGCCGGCCTTTCCTTACTCCCTGGTCTCGCGACATGTTCTTGGGTTTCCCTTTCAGGACCGGCCCCGTCGCCTGGACTCAGACCGGGGCGGATGGACGCTACGAACTTACGGGCCTCGAGCCGACGCTGGAGCCCTCGTGCGATGCGAATAACGGTTGGTACATGCTGGTTGTCTCGCCATCCCCGCAGACCGGCTTCACGCCCAGAGTTCTCCCTGGCAACATTACCGGGCTTCCCGCGAGGCCGCTGGTTGTCGAGGAAGGGAAGACCCTCACGGGAATCGACATCCGCCTCGGCCCGCCGGGACGCATCGCGGGAACCGTGACGGGGCCGGACGGCGCTCCGCTGGCGGACACCTGGGTCGGGGCGGACATTCAGACCTCCTCCTTCCGGCCGGAGTGGTTGCCGCGGCGCGCCACCACGGATGGACTTGGCCGATTCGTCCTCACCGGGCTGGAGGACGATGCCTATTTCGTCAAGGTGACGCCGCCCGGAACATCCATGTGGGACCTCTACTATCCGGGGGCGAGTGACCCGGTGCCGATCCGACCGATCCTGGGAGAAGTGACCGGGGGGAATGACATCACCGTACCGACGCCTGGTCTGCTGGAGGTCAATTCGGAGAACTACACCGCATGGAGCTTCACCAGCGGGCCGGAGGAATACTACTTGTCGCCGAAGTACCTCCCGCCGGGGGACTACCGCATCGGTGTCGCCATGTCGCAGGACCTGATGGACAACACCTATTACCCAAGTACGTTCCAGTGGGAGGATGCCTCGCCCGTCGCCATCAAGCCCGGAGAAATCACGAGCGTCACCATGTCCCAGACGCCGTTGGGCACTGCGCACGGAAAGGTGGTCGACGGCGCTGGCGCCCCGGTCGGGGGCGTCGACGTCAACGTGTCGACGGCCTGTGGCACCACACACAAAGCACGCACCAACTCATTCGGGGATTTCAGCGTCTCTTCCAGCGGCGACCGCAAACTCCAATTCAGCAAGCAGGGATATTCTACAACCTGGCTCGACGGCAAACCTGACGAAACGTCGGCTGATGTCGTGCGGTTCCGGAGTGGGGAAACTGTCACACTCCCGACGGTCGTTCTCCAAAGCCTCGGCACCCCGGGGAGCATCGCCGGACGCGTGACGGCGGTCGGGGCACCTTTCAAAGGATTCGTCGAGGTATGGACCGCCCGCGACGCCGCGGTAGCGCTCCGGGATCCGGCCGGCGCCTCGCCGCTGCGCACGGGTCTCACAAACCCTGACGGAAGCTACGAGGTTACCGCCCTCTCGCCGGGCTCCTACCTGCTGCTCTTTGAAGGAAGCACCTTCGGAGCAAGGTGGTATCCGGCCGCCGTTTCGCCATGGACGGCCACCCCGGTCGTCGTCGAGGCCGGTCTCCAGACTACCGGCATAGATGCTGATCTCGCCTTGACCGGCAGCATTTCCGGCACGGTGACGCTGGACCACCAACCACTTCCCACGGTCGCAAAGGTGTGCCTTACGGACGTCGCCGGGCACATGCTCCGGTGCGTCTCTGGAACCATTGATAACACCTACAGCTTCGACGGTGTCGCGCCCGGCACATACCTGTTGGCCTTTGACTCCGACCAGTCCTTCTCGTGGGGCAAGTGGTACCCATTTGAAGACACCATGGCGACTGCTG
This sequence comes from bacterium, assembly GCA_036524115.1. Lineage (NCBI taxonomy): Bacteria > bacterium. The sequence continues at coordinate 2,289 of DATDCY010000113.1, forward strand.
TTCCAATCGTGGTGGGGTCGGGGCAGGCGGTAACCGGCATCAACGCGGATTTCCCGCCCTTGGGCCGCATAGAGGCGCAGATCAGTCGAACCCACAGTACATGGGACGGCGACTTGGCGATCATCGACGGGGACACCGATGCCGTCCGAGCCTACTGGAGCGACCTCCCCGTGGGCCCTTTCTCGTTCCAGCTGCCTCCTGGCCGTTACCGCTTCCTGTTTTCCACGACAAAGACCTATTACGATCGATACTATCCTCAGTGGTGGCCGGGAAAGACCCTGGCATCGGAGGCCGGGATTATCGAGGTTCTTCCCGGCCAAACCGTTTCCGGCATCGACGTGGTGCTCGAGGACTATCGCTATAACCGCCCGCCAGCGCTCACGCAGCCGCCTGAGATCACCGCAACCGAGGGTATGGAATCCTTCCTCACGCTCGCCGCGACTGACCCCGACGGCGACCTGCTGACGTTCGGCGCCGAGAACCTGCCGCTAGGCGCGGCATTCGCCCCCTACTCCGGCGAGTTCCGGTGGGCACCGACGTGCACCCAGGCGGGGACGTACCCCGCTATTCGCTTCACGGTCACCGACCACGGCGACCCGCCTCTCTCCGCCGAGGTGACCGTGCCCGTGAGCGTCGCCGCCCGCGACTGCGCGCCCGTGCTCGACCCGATCGGCGGCAAGTCGGTAATCGCGGGCGAGACGCTGACGTTCCAGATCACCGCGTCCAATCCGGAGGGCGGCGCGCTCGTACTGGAAGCGGCGGACCTCCCGAGCGGCGCCACATTCGCTCCGGCTGATGGCACCTTCACCTGGACGCCGAGCGTGGCGCAGGTCGGAAGCTACACCGTGACCTTTGCCGCTTACGCCACCGGCGCTCCGACCCTGCGGGATTCCGAGGCGGTCACGATAGCGGTCGTCCCGCGCAACCCGCCCGTACTCGATCCCATCGGCAGCCGCTCGGTCATCGTCGGCGAACTGCTGAACTTCACGGTCACTGGAGCGGACCCGCTGGGCGATCCGGTCGTCCTAGAAGCCGTCGGCCTGCCGCCGGGCGCGACGTTCAATCCGGCGGACGGTATCTTCTCCTGGACACCAAGCGCAGCGCAGGGCGGCGTGTACACCGTGACCTTCGCCGTCGTCTCCACGCTCGATTCCTCTCTGCGCGACGAGGATGCGGTCACGATCAGCGCCTTCGGCCCGCTGCTCTTCAGTGACGACTTCGAGCACTCCGACGGGGCGGACCCGGACTGGGTCAGGCTCTCGGGCTTCTGGGTCGTGCGCAACCACACGCTGCGCTCCAGCCCGACAGGCATCGCCATCGCGGTCCCCGGCCCCACGGACCGTGCCGGCGCC
>DATDCY010000114.1 GCA_036524115.1 bacterium
GCGCGGCAGCCACGGGTTCGACCACGTCGAGCGCGTGCTCGCCCTGGCGCTGCGCCTGGGGGCGGAGAGCGGCGCGGACGCGCGCGTGCTCGCCCTCGCCGCGCTGCTGCACGACGTCGGCCGCGCCGAGGAGGACCGCAGCGCCGGCGCGACCTGCCACGCGGCGGCCGGGGCCGTCATCGCGCGCGAGGTGCTGCGCCGCCATGGCGCTGACGACGCCCTCGTCCGGCGCGTCGCCGACTGCGTGCGGCGCCACCGCTTCCGGGGCGCGGCGCGCCCCGTGAGCCGCGAGGCCAAGCTCCTCTACGACGCGGACAAGCTCGACTCGCTCGGGGCCGTCGGCGTCGGCCGGGCGTTTCTCTTCGCCGGCGAGGTCGGCGCCCGTCTGCACGCCCCCGCGGCGGCCTCGCTGCGCGCGCGCCCCTACGGGCGGGGAGACACGGCCCACCGCGAATGGCTCGTGAAGCTGCGCCACCTGCACGGGCGCATGCTCACGCCGGCCGGCCGGCGCCTGGCCGCCGAGCGCTCCGCGTACATGGCGGCGTTCTTCGAGCGCCTGGCCGCCGAGGCGGCGGGCCGGCGATGAGATCGGACGCGGGCCGCCGCGCCGCGGCCGCAGCCCTCTGCGCGCTCGCGCTGGGGTTCGCGTGCGCGCCGGCGCTGCAGGCCGCCACGGCGGAGACGAAGCCGCAGCCGTCGCCGCAGGAGAAGGACGTGCTGCGCCGCCAGCGGCAGGTCAGCGCCGTCGGCGCCGAGTTCCCGCTCATCTGGGATCCGGAGGTGCTGGGGCAGCTGCAGGCCATCGGCGGGGAGATCGCGGGGGCCATCGGCGCCCAGGAGGAGGGCTTCCGCTACTACATCGTCGACAAGCCGGTCTTCAACGCCTTCACGTCGCCGAACGGCGACATCTTCTTCTTCACCGGCATGCTCGAGGCCGCGCGCAACCGCAGCGAGGTGGCCGGCGTCTTCGCCCACGAGATCGCCCACGTGCAGGCGGGCCACTACGAGCGGCTCTCGCGGCGCGCCTCGCTCGGCACGGTTCCGGCGCTGGCGGCGATCATCCTCTCCGGCGGGAACCCCGCGGTGCTCTTCGGGACCCTCGCCATGCTCGAGTCCTACCAGCTCGCCTTCTCGCGCGAGATGGAGACCGAGGCCGACCGGCTCTCGCTGGTCTACCTGCGGCGGACGCAGTTCGACACCCGCGGGCTCGTCGGCTCGCTGCGCCTGATCGAGCGCGGGGAGCGCCTCGTCCCGGTGGGCGGACCCGAGGGGCTGCGCTCGCACCCGCTGACGCTCAACCGCATCACCGAGCTGCAGAGCGGCCTCGGGCTCGCCCCCGGCGAGGAGTACACGCCGGCGCCCGACCCGGAGTGGGACCGCATCCGCGCGATCCTGCTCGCGATCGACGACCCGCAGGCGGCGCTGCAGGAGTTCGGCACGCGCGCCGGCGCGGCGGGCGCCGGGGCCCTCGACCACGACCTGCTCGGCGTGGTGCACGCGCACCGGGGGGACGCCGCCGCGGC
>DATDCY010000115.1 GCA_036524115.1 bacterium
GAGGCGGCGGCAGCGGGGCGCGAGTCCGAGGTTCCCCGCGCGGCGCCGCTGGCCCTGGCGCTGACCACCTTCGCGCCGAGCGAGGCCACGCTGCCGGCGGCGGCCCCCGGCGCGCTCGCCGCGGGCGCCTGGCTGGGCGTCGACATCGGCTCGACGACGACGAAGTTCGCGCTCCTCGACGAGGCGGGGCGGATCGTCGCCAAGCGCTACGTGCCCACGCGCGGCCGGCCGATCGAGGTCGCCCGGGAGCTGGTGGCCGGGCTGCGCGCGGAGTTCGGCGGCGTGCGGCTGCGGGGCGTCGCCACCACGGGCTCGGGGCGCCAGGTCGTCGGCGACTTCCTGGATGCGGACCTGGTCATCGACGAGATCACCGCGCATGCGCGCGGCGCGGTCGAGGCCGACCCCGAGGTCGACACCATCTTCGAGATCGGCGGCCAGGACGCCAAGTACATCCGGCTCGAGGGCCGGCACGCACGGGACTTCGACATGAACAAGGTCTGCGCGGCCGGCACCGGGAGCTTCCTCCACGAGCTGGCGGCGAAGATGGGCGTGGACATCGTCGGCGAGTTCGAGCGCACGGCGCTCGCGTCCCGCCGCCCGGTGCAGCTGGCCGAGCGCTGCACCGTCTTCATGGAGTCGGACCTCGTGAGCGCGCTGCAGCGCGGGGCCTCGCGCGAGGACCTCATCGGCGGGCTCGCGGGCGCCGTCGTGCGCAACTACCTCAACCGCGTGGTCGGCCGCCACGCGGTCGGCAGGCGCGTGATGTTCCTCGGGGGGCCGTCGCTGAACCGCAGCGTCGTCGCCGCCTTCGAGCAGGTCCTCGGCCGCGGGCTTGCCGTGCCGCCGCACCGCGAGGTCATGGGCGCGTGGGGCGCCGCGCTCGCCGCCCGCGACGCCGCCGCCCGCGGCGAGCTGGCGCCGCCCGCCCGCACACTCGGGCAGATCGGGACCGCCGATGCCTCGTTCCGCGAGCGCGTCTGCCGCGCCGACCCGGCCTGCCGCAACGAGTGCAAGTTGCGCGTCTACGACTTCGGCGGCCGGGCGAGCGTCTGGGGCGGCGAGTGCGGGCGCTACGAGGCGAGCCGCCGCGGCGGGGCCGCGCGCGAGGACCTCTTCGCCGAGCGCGCGCGGCGGTTCGTCGAGGCGCTCGACGGGAAGGCGGAGCTGAGCGCCCCCCGCGAGGCCCCGCCGGCGCGGGTGCCGCCCGGCACGATCGGCGTCCCGCTGTCGCTGCACGGCCTCGGCTGGGGGGTCTTCTGGGCGCACCTGCTCGCCGGCCTGGGGTGGCGGGTGGTGCTCTCCCCGCCGACCGACGAGCGCATCTCGCGCGCCGGCGTCGAGTCGATGAGCGCCGAGACCTGCTACCCGGTGAAGGTCTTTCACGGCCACGTCCGCCACCTGCTCGCGCGGACCGAGCGGCTGTTCCTGCCGAACGTCATCACGATGCCCTCGCCCGCGGCGACGGAGGCGGGGATGCTCTGCCCGTACGTCGAGTCCTCGCAGTACATGGTCAGCGCCGCCCTCGGGCTGGACCGCGCGCGCGTCGTCCGGCCGACGCTGTTCCTCGCGGAGGGGCCCGACGCCATCGCGCGCGACCTGCGCGCCGCGCTGCCCGCGACGCACCGCCTCCCGCTGCGCCGGCTCACCGCGCTCGTCCGCGCCGCCTGGGAGCGGCACGAGGCGTTCGCGCGGTCGCTCGAGCGGCGCGGCGAGGAGGTCCTGGCCGCGACCCCGGCGGGAGAGCCGGTCTGGGTCGTCAGCGGGCGGCCCTACAACCTCTACGACGAACGCTGCAACCTGAAGATCGGCCGTCAGCTCGCGGCGCTCGGCGTGACCGCGCTGCCCCTGGACTTCCTCGCGCTCGACGGCGAGGACCTCTCCGACTTCCCCAACATGTACTGGGGCCTCGGCGCGCGCGTCCTCCGCGCCGCCCGGCGCGTGGACCGCACCCCGAACCTCTTCGGCGTGCACCTGACCAACTTCGGCTGCGGCGCCGACTCCTTCGTCGAGCACTTCTACCGCCACGCGACGGAGGGCAAGCCCTCGCTGGTGCTGGAGCTCGACGAGCACAGCGCGGTCGCCGGCGTGGTCACGCGGCTGGAGGCCTACCGCAACGTCGTGCGCTGCCACATGGCGGGGGCCCCGGCCGCCGCGGCGCCCGAGCCGGTGCGGGCGTGAGTTCGTTCGGGACGGCGCGGGAGCTGGTCGGCGCGGTCGACCTCGGCGGGCGGACGCTGCTCGTGCCGGCGATGCATCCCGTGGGCGCAGCGGTGCTCGCGGCCTGCTTCCGCGCGATCGGCGTGCCGGCCCTGGTCATGGAGACGGGCGCCGGGCTCGACCTCGGCCGCGAGCACACCTCGGGAAAGGAGTGCTTCCCCTGCCAGGTGACGCTCGGGGACGTGCTGCACCACCTGCAGGGCGAGCGCGCGCGCCTCGGCCCGGCCTTCGACCCCCGCCGCTACGCCTACTTCATGCCCGAGGCGACCGGCCCCTGCCGCTTCGGCATGTACAACAAGCTCCAGCGCCTCGTGCTGGACCGCTTCGAGGAGTTCCGCGAAGTGCCGATCGCGTCGATCACCACGGCGGACTCCTACGGCGCCGCCGGCCTCGTCCCCGCTGCGCAGGCGTCGGCGTTCCGTCTCATGACGTACCTGGCGGTGATCGCCGCCGACGTCCTCGACCGCATCCTCTGGCGCGCGCGCCCCTACGAGAGCGTCGTCGGCGAGGCGGACCGGGCACACGCGGCCGCCGTCGCGCGGCTGGTGCGCGCGGTGGAGACGGGCGGCCTGCGCCGGGACTTCCGCGAGTTCCACGCGATCCTCGCCGACGCGGCGCGCGAAGCCCGCGCGTGCATGGACCCGGCGTTGCCGCGGCGCCCGCGCGTCGGCGTCGTCGGGGAGATCTACCTGCGCACGCACCCCGGCTCCAACGAGGAGCTCGTGCGGGAGCTGGAGCGGCACGGCGCGGAGGTCGTCGTCGCCTCGCTCACGGAGTGGTTCACCTTCATCACCTACTGCCGGGTGCGCGAGCGGCGGCGCGAGACGGGCGCCGCGCTGCGCGGGAGGCGCCTCGGCGCGGCCGGCGGCGCCCTCAGGGGCTGGGCCGGACAGGCCGTCGAATACCGCTACCTCAACGCGAAGCGCCGCTGGCTCTACGCCGCTGCGTCGCGCCACCTGGACATCGCCGCCGACCACGACGTGCACGCCATCGAGGGGCGCCTCGAGGGGGAGCGGCACTTCTCGTTCGACGTCGGCACCGAGTCGGTGCTGAGCATCGGCGGCGCGCTCGAATTCCTCGCGCACGGCTGCGTCGGGATCGCGAACGTCTACCCCTTCACCTGCATGCCCGGGACCGTCGCGACCGCGGTGCTCGGCCCGCTGCTCGGCGCCAGGGGCGTGCCGTACCTGGAGGTCCCGTGCGACGGCACGCGCCGCCCCAACCGCGAGACCCAGGTGCGCACGTTCGTCTGGCAGGCGGCGCAGCGGTTGACGGAGGGCCGCACGTCATCCGCCCGTTCCTGACGCTCGGCTGCGCCGCCCTGCTGCTGGCGCTCGGCGTGGCCGGCGCCGCTGCGGTCACCTGCCACTGCTTCCGCGACCGCGAGTACGACGCCGCGAACCCGGCGGCGTCGGATGCGTACCTGCTCGCGACCGCCTCGAACACGTTGCTCGCCGCCGTGGCGGGGATCCCGAAGCGCGAGATCGTCGAGGCAAGGATGTCGGGCACGGCGGGCGAGGACCTCTGGATCGCCGCGCACGTCGCCCGGCGCCGCGGGATGGGCGTGCGCGAAGTGCTCGAGGCCCGCGCCCGCGCCGCGTCCTGGCGGGAGTTCCTGGAGAAGCGAGGGGCGAGCCCGGATGCGCTCGGGCGGCGCTTCGATGCCGCGCTGGCGGCCGGCGCGCCGGACGTGACCCTGGCCCGGATCGCCGCCTCGGAGGCGCTCGCCGAGCGCGTGGGCACCGCGTGGGCTCAACTCGACACTCTCGCGGCCGCGGGCGCCGGCTACCAGGAGACGATCGTCGCGGCCCTCATCGGGCGCTGGGGCGGCAAGGATCCGCTCGGTGTCCTCGAGACCGCGCGCGCGGGGGTGGGCTGGAGCGGCCAACTGGCCGCCCTGGGGAAGTTCCCCAGGGCGATGGAGACGGAGATCCCGGCGCTGCTGGCGCCGGCTGCCGGGCCGGGGAGCGGCGCGGCGGCAACGCCGCGGCGATGACCCGCGCGCGGCGTCTGGCGATCAGCCGGCCTTCGGTGGCTCCGGGGCGGTCGTGCAGTTGCCCGCCTTCTTGCACTGGTACTCCTTGATCGCGGCGTGCAGCGCGTCGGCCGCGAGGTTGGAGCAGTGCATCTTCACCGGCGGGAGGCCGCCGAGCTCCTCGGCGACCTGCTCGCGGGTGATTGCGAGCGCCTCGTCGATGGTCTTGCCCTTGACCATCTCCGTGCACATCGAGCTGGTGGCGATGGCGGCGCCGCACCCGAACGTCTTGAACTTCGCGTCCACGATGCGGTCGTCATCGACCTTGATGTAGATCTTCATGATGTCGCCGCAGGCCGCGTTGCCGACCGTGCCCACGCCGCTGGCGTCGGCGATCTCGCCGACGTTCCGCGGGTTCTGGAAGTGGTCCATCACTTTCTCGGTGTATATGGCCATGGCTTCGTGCCTCCTCCCGTGTTCCTACCTTTTCACTAGGATACCGCAATCGCCCGAACGTTGCAGCCCCCGCCGGACGCGGCTTTACCCGGGGACGCAAGCCCCGACGGGGCAGACCTCCCCACAGGTGTCGCAGTCGCTGCACCTCTCGGGATCGACCAGATAGCGCTCCCCGCCGTCGCAGATCGCCTGCTGCGGACATTCCGCCTGGCAGGCGCCGCAGACGATGCACTCCCCGGTGATGCGGTGGCTCATCGGACCGGCGGCCGGGATCAGGCGGTGCGAGGACCGGCTGACGGTCGCTTCTGGCAGGCCGGGCAGAGGTGCGTGCCGCGCCCGCCAACGCGGATGTAGGCGATGGTCCCCCCGCACTTCACGCAGGGCTCCCCCGCGCGCTTGTACACCCGGTGGTGCTTCTGGTAGGTGCCGGGGCGGTTGCGGCTGTCGCGGTAGTCCGAAACGGACGAGCCGCGGCAGGAGATCGCCGTCTGCAGGACCCGCCGTATGGCGCCGTGGAGCAGGCGGCTCTTGCCCCGGGTGACTTCCGAAGCCCGAGTCAGCGGGTGCACCCCCGCGCGGTGCAGCGACTCGTCGACATAGATGTTGCCGAGGCCGGCGATCACCCGCTGGTCGAGCAGCAGCGGCTTGATCGGCCGGCGCGACGCCGCGAGCAGCCCGCGGAAGTCCTCGAGCCCCACCAGCAGCGCGTCGGGACCCAGTTCGTTGAGCAGGCCCGCGGCGGTCTCGTTGCCCTGCACGATGTCGAGAGAGCCGAAGCGCCGGGTGTCCTCGAAGGCGAGCGCCAGGTCGGAGTCGGCGAAGTCCAGGCGCAGCCGGTCGCGCGTGGAGCGCGGACTGCGGCTCGGCACCAGGACGAGCTTGCCGGTCATGCGCAGGTGGAAGACCAGCAGGGCGCCGTTCGAGAGGTGGAAGAGGAGAAACTTGCCCTTGCGGTTGAGCCCGATGACGCGTCCCCCGCGGACCTTGCCCAGCGCCGCGGGCGTGTTCTGACCGCGGAGCCGATCACAGAAGACCCGCACCTGACGGACCCGCTGCCCGAGGAGGCTCTCCCTCAGGCCCACCACCATCGTTTCTACTTCAGGAAGTTCTGGCATCTCCTCACGTTGCTACGTTTTCCACGTCTGGTCATCATAATATAGACAATTTGGAGGAAAAGGCTATCGAATTGTTGGTGCGCCAGGGGCTGAACAGGGGAAAAGGAGTGTGAAAATGCCGATGTACGAGTATCGATGCGGCGGCTGCGGCCACAAGATCGAGCGTTACGAGGCCGGGCGGGCCGCATCCGAGGGAGCGGAAAAGTGCCCGGAGTGCGGCAGGACGAGTCTGCGGCGGGTCTTCTCGACGTTCGCGTCGAACTGCTGCGGTGACGGCGACGGCGGCGGGTCTCTGCCCGCCTCCGGCGGCTGTGGCGGGGGTTCCAGCCACTTCTCCTGAGGGTGATCCGGCGCCGGCGGTCGGCCGGCAGACAGTCCTGAGCGGAAATCCCCCTTTCTCCCCCTGTGCCACTGGGGGAAGAGGGGGATCTTTCGTTCCCGTGCTATACTCATTCACTTGAACCGGGGGGCCGTCTTGCGCCAACTGCTCGAGATCGAAGACCTGCGGGTGGAGTTCACCGTCAAGGGGCGGTCGTTCGCAGCGGTCTCGGACGTCGGCCTGAAGCTGGACCGCGGCCGCACGCTCGGTCTGGTCGGCGAGTCGGGGTCCGGCAAGACCGTGACCTCGCTCGCGGTGCTGCGCCTGGTCCCCGCCCCCGCGGGGCGCATCGCCGGCGGGCACATCTGGTTCCAGGACCGAGATCTCGCCGCGCTGCCGGAGAAGGAGATGGTCGCCATCCGCGGCCGGGACATCTCGATGGTCTTCCAGGAGCCGATGACGTCGCTCAATCCGGTGTTCACCGCCGGGGACCAGGTGGCGGAGGTCTACCGGATCCACCTGCGGCTCGGCCGCCGGGAGGCCTTCGAGCGCGCGGTGGAGATGCTGAAGAAGGTCGGCATCCCGGACCCGGCGCGGCGCGCGCGCGAGTACCCGCACCAGATGAGCGGGGGGATGCGCCAGCGCGTGCTCATCGCCATCGCGCTGGCCTGCCGGCCCGCGCTGCTCATCGCCGACGAGCCGACGACCGCGCTCGACGTCACCGTGCAGGCGCAGATCCTGACGCTGATGGAGCAGCTGCGCGACGAGATGGGGACGGCGCTGCTGCTCATCACGCACGACCTCGGGGTGGTGGCGGAGTCCGCGGACGACGTCGCGGTGATGTATGCCGGGCGGATCGTCGAGCAGGCCGCCTGCCGCCCGCTCTTCGAATCGCCGTGGCATCCCTACACCGAGGGGTTGCTGCGCTCGCGGCCGGTGCTCGGCAGGCGGGGGACCGGCCGGCACCTCGACGCGATCCCCGGGACGGTCCCCGACCTCAGGCACCCGCTGCCCGGCTGCCCGTTCGAGCCACGCTGCCCGCGGCGCCAGGGCATCTGCGTCGAGCGGATGCCGCAGCTCGAGGAGAAGTCCCCCGGGCGCCTCGCGCGCTGCTGGATCCCGCCAGCGCCCGGCAACAGGCCATGAACAGCGCATTCAGCGGGCGCTTCCAGAGGGGGACAGGCCCCCCTCCGGCGCGGCTTCGCCGCTGCCTCCCCCGGGATAGGGGACGAAGATGGCATCAGGGTTGCTGAGCGTCCGGGGGCTCGTCAAGTACTTCCCCGTCCGCGGGGGCTTCTGGCAGCGCCCGGTCGGCTGGGTGCACGCGGTCGAGAGCGTGGACTTCGACATCGCGCCGGGCAGGACGCTGAGCCTCGTCGGCGAGACCGGCTGCGGCAAGTCGACCGTCGGCCGCTGCGTGCTGCGGCTCATCGAGCCGACGGGGGGCGAGGTCCTCTTCGAGGGCGCGGACCTGCTGCGCCTCGGCCGGGAGGAGCTGCGGCGGATCCGGCGGCAGATGCAGATCATCTTCCAGGACCCGTACTCGTCGCTCAACCCGCGCATGAGCGTGCTGGCGACCGTCGGCGAGCCGCTGCTGCTGCACGGCACGGTCCCGCGCGACCGGATCGAGGCCGAGGTGATCGCCCTGCTCGAGCGGGTCGGCCTGCGGGCCGAGGACCGCCTGCGCTACCCGCACGAGTTCTCGGGCGGCCAGCGCCAGCGCATCGGGATCGCGCGGGCGCTCGCGCTCAGGCCGAAGCTGATCGTCGCCGACGAGCCGGTCTCTTCGCTGGATGTCTCGATCCAGGCGCAGGTCGTGAACCTCATGCTCGATCTCCAGCAGGAGTTCGGCCTCGCGTACCTGTTCATCTCCCACGACCTGAGCCTGGTCGAGCGCATCAGCGACGACGTCGCCGTGATGTACCTCGGCCGCATCGTCGAGACCGCGCCGGCAGCCGAGCTCTACGCCCGCCCGCGCCACCCCTACACCGAGGCGCTGCTCGCCGCCGTCCCCGTCCCCGACCCGGCGCGGCGCGAGCAGCGGCGGGCGCTGCTCGGCGGCGACGTGCCGAGCCCGATCACGCCGCCGCCGGGGTGCCCCTTCCACCCGCGCTGCCCGATCCGCGGCAAGGGGTGCGACGAGGAGATGCCGCCGGTGAGCACGGCGGGCCCCGGGCACACCTACCGCTGCTGGTACCGGTGAGAAAAGGGGACAGATCTGTTTTCCATGAAGACCCCTGAGCGGTGTTCTGCCGGCGAGGAAAGTAGATCTGTCCCCTTTTCGGGCGCCATCGTCGTCCGCGGCGCGCGCGAGCACAACCTCAAGAACATCTCGCTCGACATCCCCCGCGACCGCCTCGTCGTGATCACCGGCGTCTCCGGCTCCGGCAAGTCCTCGCTGGCCTTCGACACGATCTACGCCGAGGGGCAGCGCCGCTACGTCGAGTCGCTCTCGGCCTACGCGCGCCAGTTCCTCGAGCTCATGGAGAAGCCGGACGTCGACGTCATCGAGGGGCTCTCGCCGGCGATCTCGATCGAGCAGCGCACCCTCTCGCGCAACCCGCGCTCCACCGTCGGCACCGTCACGGAGATCTATGACTACCTGCGCCTGCTCTACGCGCGGGTCGGGCGGCCGGCCTGCTGGAAGTGCGGCCGCGAGATCGCCTCGCAGGGGGCCGAGCAGATCACCGACCGGGTCCTGGCGCTGCCCGCGGGGACGCGCGTGCACGTGCTCGCCCCGCTCGTGCGCGGGCGCAAGGGCGACGGCCAGCGCACCTTCGAGGACGTGCGCCGCAAGGGCTACGTGCGCGTGCGGGTCGACGGCCAGCTGCGCGAGCTCGGCGGGGAGATCGCGCTCGACCGGAAGCGCAAGCACACGATCGAGGCGGTGGTCGACCGGCTGGTGGTCGCGCCGGAGGCGCGCTCGCGCCTCACCGCCTCGGTCGAGGCGGCCCTCGCCCTCGGCGACGGGCTGGTGGTGGTCGAGGAGGTCGGCGCCCGCGACCACCTCTTCTCCTCGCGCCTGGCCTGCCCGGGCTGCGGCGTGAGCTACCCGGAGCTCTCCCCGCGCCTCTTCTCCTTCAACAGCCCGGTGGGCGCCTGCCCCGAGTGCGGCGGTCTCGGCACGAAGATGGAGTTCGACGACGAGCTGGTCGTCCCCGACCCGTCGCTGACGCTGCGCGAGGGGGCGATCCTCCCCTGGGAGCGCCGGACCTCCGAGTACTTCATGCAGACGCTCGGCGCCGTGGCGCGCCACTTCGGCTTCGACCTCGAGACGCCGTTCGAGCGGCTGCCGGCGCGGGTCCGCGAGGTGCTCCTGCACGGCTCGGGCGAGGAGGAGGTCCTCTTCACCCTGGAGCGTGGCGCGGAGGACCGCTTCCGCTTCAAACGCCCCTTCGAGGGCGCGGTCCAGAACCTGGAGCGGCGCTACCGCGAGACGAAGTCGGCGGCGGTCCGCGAGGAGATCGAGCGCTACATGGCGATGCGCCCCTGCCCGTCGTGCAAGGGCCGGCGGCTGCGTCCCGAGGCGCTCGCGGTGACCTTCGGCGGGATGAGCATCGCCGCCTGCACGGCGCAGTCCGTGACGGCGGCGCTGCGCGTCTTCGGCGCGGTGGAGCTGTCGCCGACCGAGCGCGCCATCGCCAGCCGCGTGCTCAAGGAGATCCGCGAGCGCCTGCAGTTCCTCGCGGACGTCGGCCTCGGCTACCTCACGCTCGACCGCGAGGCCGCCTCGCTCTCCGGCGGCGAGGGCCAGCGGATCCGGCTGGCGACCCAGATCGGCTCGCGGCTCGTCGGCGTGCTCTACGTGCTGGACGAGCCGAGCATCGGCCTGCACCAGCGCGACAACGACCGGCTGCTCTCCACCCTCAAGGGACTGCGCGACCTCGGCAACACGGTGCTGGTCGTCGAGCACGACGAGGCGACCATCGCGGCGGCCGACCACGTCGTCGACCTCGGCCCGGGCGCGGGCGAGCACGGCGGGCACCTCGTCGCGGCGGGCACCCCGGAGCAGATCATGCGCCACCCCGACTCCCTCACCGGCCAGTACCTCTCCGGGCGGCGGGCGATCCCCGTGCCCGCGCGGCGGCGCGAGGGGACGAAGGCGCTGCGCGTGGTGGGTGCGCGCGGCAACAACCTCAAGGGGATCGACCTGCGCGTGCCGCTCGGCACGCTCACCTGCGTCACCGGCGTCTCGGGCTCCGGCAAGAGCACGCTCGTGGTCGAGACGCTCTTCAAGGCGCTCGCGCACGCGCTCTACCGCGCCAAGGACCGCCCGGCGCCGCTCGCGCGCCTCGAGGGCCTCGAGCACGTCGACAAGGTCATCGACATCGACCAGAGCCCGATCGGCCGCACGCCGCGCTCGAATCCCGCGACCTACACCGGCATCTTCACGCCGATCCGCGACCTCTTCGCCGCGGTCCCGGAGGCGCGGCTGCGCGGCTACCGCCCGGGGCGCTTCTCGTTCAACGTCCCGGGCGGGCGGTGCGAGGCCTGCGAGGGCGACGGGATCAAGCGCATCGAGATGCACTTCCTCCCCGACGTCTACGTCACCTGCGACGTCTGCAAGGGCAGGCGCTACAACCGCGAGACGCTCGAGGTCGAGTACCGCGGGCGCACCATCGCGCAGGTGCTGGACCTCACGGTGAGCCAGGCGCTCCTCTTCTTCGAGCGCCACGCGCCGATCCGCGAGCGGCTGCAGACGCTCAACGACGTCGGGCTCGAGTACGTGAAGCTCGGCCAGAGCGCGACCACGCTCTCGGGCGGCGAGGCGCAGCGCGTGAAGCTCTCGCGCGAGCTGGGCCGGCGCAGCACGGGGCGCACGGTCTACATCCTCGACGAGCCGACCACCGGCCTGCACTTCGCCGACATCCAGAAGCTGCTCGAGGTGCTCAACCGGCTCGTGGAGGCCGGCAACACGATCGTCGTCATCGAGCACAACCTGGACGTCATCAAGAGCGCGGACTTCGTCGTCGACCTCGGGCCGGAGGGCGGCGACGCCGGCGGCGAGATCGTCGCGCAGGGGACGCCCGAGCAGGTCGCGCGCACGAAGGGCTCGTTCACGGGGCGGTTCCTGAAGGCGGCGCTCGGCGGGTAGGGCGGCGCCAGTCGTGCCGGCGTCCGCCTGCGGGGCCGGGACGCCGAGCCGGCGGACGGGCTTCCTGTACTCCGGTACCGCCAGCATCTTCGGGTCGCAGCGCACGCCGTCCTGCAGCGCGATGTCGACTCAGGTTGGGATATCGCATTGGCTGCAATCTCCTGAGACTATATAATCGGGCGACCAAGAAAAGGCGCGCCCGGAAGGGGGACAGCCATGACTGCCGCAAGCCCCAAGGTCCTGGTCGTAGAGGACGAAGAGTCCATCCTCGAGCTGATCCGCGACAGCATCGGCCGCGAAGGCTTCGTGGTCGCGACGGCGACGAGCGGGGAAGAGGCGCTCGCGCAGGTGAACGAAGAGGCCCCCGACCTGATCCTGCTGGACCTGATGCTTCCGGGGATCAGCGGACTCGAGGTCTGTCGCCGCCTCAAGGCCCAGCCCGCGACCGCCGACATCCCGGTGCTCATGCTCTCGGCGCGCGACGGCGAATCGGATGTCATCGCCGGGCTGGAGATCGGGGCGGACGACTACCTGACCAAGCCGTTCAGCCCGCGCATCCTCGCCGCCCGCCTGCGGGCCGCGCTCCGGCGGCGCGAGGGCGGGGCGCAGGCCGCCGAGCGGACGCAGGTGTCGGCGGGCGGCGTGACGCTGGACCGGGAGCGCCGCGAGGTCACGGTGGACGGTGCGCGGCTGGAGCTGACCTACACCGAGTTCGAGATCCTCTGGCTGCTGGCCGCCACCCCGGGGCGGGTCTTCACCCGGCCGCGCATCGTCGAGGCCGCCCGCGGCGCCGACGCCGGCATCACGGAGCGCGCCGTGGACGTCGCCATCGTCCGGCTGCGCCGCAAGCTCGGCCCGGCGGCGAGCCGGATCGAGACCGTCCGGGGCGTCGGCTACCGCTTCGCCGACTAGACGTTGGCGCGACCGAAGCGTCTCTTCTGGTACCTCTTCCTGCCGCTCCTGGCGGCGGTCGCGGTCACGGCCGCGAGCGTCGTCTGGTTCGCCGCCTCGTCACTGAGAAGCGCGGTCGAGGACGCCGAGGCCCTCGAGCTCGAGGCGGCCGCCCGCCTCGCGGTCTTCCGGATCGTGGAGTTCCTCCCGGGCGACGCGGCTGCCCTGCGGCGGGTCTGCGGGGAGATGGGGACCGAGGCCGACCGGCGCATCACCCTTGTTCTCCCGGACGGGACGGTCGCGTGCGACACCGCGGTGCCGCCGGAGCGGTACGACCGGAGCGGGCCGCCGCCTGAGCTGGCCAGCGCGCTCGCCGGCCGCACCGGCACTGCCGTGCGCCGGGGCGGGACGTCGGGCCGGGCGTACCTCCTCGTCGCCGTGCCGCTGCGCCGCGACGGCGGGATCGTCGCGGCACTGCGGCTCGGCATCCCCTACGCGGCCATCGAGGAGCACCTGCGCTCCTTCCGCCTGCGGCTCGTCGGGGTCGCCGCGGCGACCGTCGCTCTCGGGGCGCTCGTGAGCTACCTGTTCGCGCGCTGGCTCTCGCGGCCCATCGAAGAGCTGCGGGTCGCGGTGGACCGCTTCGCCGCCGGGGACCTGCGTGCCTCGCTGCCGGCGCCGTACACGGCCGAGGTGGCGGCGCTTCGCGATGCGCTGGGCGCGATGGCGGTCCAGCTGCACGCGCGGATCGAGGCGGCCGAGGGGCTGGAGCGCGCGCGCCAGGACTTCGTCGGCAACATCTCGCACGAGCTCAAGACGCCGATCACGACCATCAGCGGCTACGTGGAGCTGCTGCTCGGCGGGGCGCTGGACGACCGCCCCGCGGCGGAGCGGTACCTCGAGACCATCCGCCGCCAGAGCGAGCGCATGAATCTCATCTTCAACGACCTGCTGGTGCTCTCGCAGCTCGAGCGTCGCATGGGCGCCCCGGCCAGCGTGCTCGAGCAGACGGAGGTCGCCGACGTCGTGGCCGACGCGCTCGACGCGACGCGGGAGCGGGCCGCGGAAGCGGCCGTGCGCGTGGACGCGGACGCTCCCGAGGGGGTGCGCGTGCGCGCCGCGCCGCTGCTGCTCTCGCAGGCGGTCGCGAACCTCCTGCGCAACGCCATCGCCCACACCGAGCCGGGGGGGCGGGTCCGCGTCTGCGTGTCGGCGGCGGCGGGGAGCGTCGCGATCACGGTCCTCGACTTCGGCGACGGGATCGCCCCCGAGCACCTGCCGCGGGTCTTCGAGCGCTTCTACCGGGTGGACCCCGGGCGCAGCCGCAGGCTGGGCGGCTCGGGACTCGGCCTGGCGATCGTGAAGCACATCGCGCTGGCGCACGGCGGGACCGTGACCGTTGTCAGCGCGGTCGGGGAGGGCAGCGCCTTCACGATCACCGTGCCGGCCTCGTGACGTTCGCCGGCGGCGCCACGGCATGACTCTCCGCATGCGTGAAATCCAGACGAACGGCTCCGGCCGGCGTGAGCGCGGTGCGCTTGCCTGCGGCCTGGTGGCGCTCGCGCTCGTCTGCGCCGCCGTCGTCGGCTGCGGGAAGCCCGATGGGCCGGCGGCGAGGGAGACGGCAGCCGACGCGGGGCCTGCGCGGTCGTCGCGCGGGCGGGGCGCGACCGCGGCGCCCGCACCCGCCGTCGCCGCGGCCCGCTCGGGGAAGGTGGTCCGCATCCGCGACGGCGACAGCATCGTCGTGCTCGAGGACGGGGTGCAGGTCGAGGTCCGCCTGCACGGCATCGACGCGCCCGAGCAGGGCCAGGCCTTCGGCAGAGAGGCGAAACGCCGGGCCGGCGAGCTGGCGTTCGGCCGCGTGGTGCGCCTCGAGTCGCGGGGGAAAGATGCCTGGGACAGGACGCTCGCCGAGGTCTTCCTCCCCGACGGCCGCTCGCTCAACCGCGAGCTGGTGTCCGAGGGGATGGCGTGGTGGTTCCGGAAGTATGTTAACGACACGGACCTTGCGGCGCGCGAGCGCGAGGCGCGCGACGCGCGGCGCGGGCTCTGGGCGGACCGGGCGCCGGTGCCGCCGTGGGAGTGGCGGAAGTCGCGGCGCCAGTGAGCCCGGCGGATGGGACCAACGTCTCCCCTGTCAGATAAAATGTGATAAAATCCGAATAGTTCCGAGTCGTCTTCCGCGGGGGAGGGGTTCATGGCGAAAGGTGATTCCTGAGCATGTCCAACCCGTTCTTCGACCACCCCATCCTGAACTCTCCCTATCGCCTTCCCGAGCGCCATTGGGAACTCGACCAGCAGGGCCAGCCAACACAGAAGATCATCGAGATCCGCCGCCGCGCCGAATTCATCACCCCGATCCCGAAGCCGCGCAAACGCAAGGGCACTGCGGGGGCGGAGCAGACTTCGCTGCTCTTCGACGAAGGGCAGGGCCTCTCCACTGCCGAGCAGCAGTACGACCACACGGCCATCATCAACGCGGTGCGGGCGCAGGTGAACCAGTGGCGTCGCATCTCGAACCCCAACAAGTGGGGTGTCACGCCGGAAACGGCGCGACTGCTCCAGCACTGGCGCAGTCACCCTTTCAGTGGCATTCGCCCCTTCTTCTGTCAGATCGAGGCGGCCGAAACCGCCATCTGGCTGACCGAAGTCGCACCACAGAGCAGGGCGGGCGAGGTCTGAGTGAGGCCGCGAAAGAGAAGAGTACCGCTGCGCCCGACTGTAGGTGCCCTTTCCGAAGGCCTGAATGGCTAAAGCCTTGCAGAAGGTCGATAAGGTTCGGGCATCTCGTGATGGTCACGAGTATCATGAGGCCTGGACTGCCCGGAAAGCGATGCAGCTTCTACTGGGAGATGATCACCTGGTCGGCATCGCAGTGGAAGGGCTGGACCCAGATGATCAGACGCGTGCAACACCCGAAACGGTTGAGGTGGCTGATCTGACTCTGTACTACGGGAAGGGCACTGGTTTCGAATACGCCGACGGCGTCGATGTTGTCCAATTCAAGTATTCCCCTAGCCAAGAGAACGCTGCATTCCGGACCAGCGATGCGAAGAAGACTATTGCAAAGTTTGCTGAGTCCTATCGTAACTATGAGAAGCTATACGGCGCGCAAGAAGTCGAAAAGAAGCTTCGCTTTCAGCTGGTAACCAACCGACCGATCTATCCGCAGTTCACACAGGCCATCCGAGCGCTTGCGACAGGGAAGAGTCCTTCCGGAGAGGTGAGAAAGCAGGCAAGGCAGTTCACGGTTGCCGCTGGCCTCAAGGGAGAGGCGCTCGCTGCCTTTGCCGGCAAGTGCCAGTTCTTGGGCGAATCTAGCAGCCTAATACTGCTTGTGTTGCAGAGATACGAAAAAGGGTCTCCCCTTCATGCAACAGCGAAATTCACCCACACCATCGCGGTCATTCGTGTGACGAAATCGCTTGACGTCAAATATTACAGAGGCCGCGTTAATCATCTCTTTGTGTCGAAGTCCTAGAGCCTACCTCAAATTGCTTGAGCAGCATGCAGATTGAGGCAAGCTGGACAAAGCCGAGGAAGTTCTCGCGAATCTCTTCGGTGCGGGACTCTCGTCCATTCAACAAACCCAGTCTGGCTGCGCAGCCCTAAAATGATATCCAAAACCCCCGCCGGTCATGCGGCGTGTCGCATAAATGCTGTCGCCCTTCACTGTGGAAGCAATGAGCTGAACCGTATTCGATAATACTGAACTTGACATTTGATAGTAATAGATATTCATTTCTAATGTAACGAGATAACGAACATGATTTTCCACAGCGAAGGGCTTGACGAAAAGGAAGCCTCAGTCCTGGCCGAAGTCGATCGGCTAAGGAATGAGCTCGGTTATCTTCACCGGACTCCGCAGCGGTGGTACGGCCTTCTCCGAAGAAACACGTTTGCCAAGGCAATCCAGGGCAGCAATTCCATCGAAGGATACGTCGTCACGACAGACGATGCAGTTGCAGCGGTGCAGGGAGAAGAGCCGTCAATCGACCCAAAGACGGATACCTGGCAGGCGATACTCGGGTACCAGCAAGCCATGACGTATGTACTCCAGAAGGTCGAGGATCGGTACTTCATATTTTCGGCGGAAATACTCAAGTCCCTCCATTTCATGATGGTAAAGCACGATCTTGCGAAGAACCCGGGAAGATGGCGTCCGGGTTCCATCTATGTCCGAAGAGAGCCTACCGGAGAAGTTGTCTATGAGGGTCCGGACTCTCAGCAGTTTCCCGGTTTGATTGATGAACTGATCGAGAGCCTGAACGTGAAGGACTCGCGGGAACACGTGATTGTTCGTGCAGCGATGGCTCATCTCAACCTGGTCATGATTCATCCGTTCTCAGACGGCAACGGTCGGATGGGGCGCTGCCTGCAAAGCCTGGTTCTCGCCAAAGACGGAGTCGCCGGGCCATTGTTTTCAAGCATCGAGGAGTATCTCGGCCACAATACCCAGGACTATTACAGCATCCTCGGAGAAGTCGGGGCGGGGTCCTGGCATCCGGAAAGGAATACCCGTCCGTGGCTGAGATTCTGCCTGACAGCGCACTATCGACAGGCAATGACACTCTTGAGACGAACGAGAGTGATGCAAAAGATTTGGGATGAAGTGGAAGAGAGGGTGCGACGCCTCCTGCTCCCGGAAAGATGCGTTGCTGCCGTTGCTGATGCCGCGCTTGGCTATCGCGTCACAAATCCCACGTACCGTCGCTCTGCCGATGTAACTGAAGTGGTGGCTCGCAATGACCTGCGCGAGCTGTCGCAGCGAGGTCTTCTCGATCCCAAGGGCGAGAAACGCGGGAGATTCTATGTTGCGTCTGCCGGCGTCAAAGAAATAGCGGCGCGTGTGACCGAAAACAAGAAGATACCGGACCCCTTCGCAGAAGAGTCCAAACCCTCCGCTTAGTCGATCTTTCCATCCTCCTCTTCTTCCTCGTTCCAGCGCTCGCGCATCCGGCGGGATCGCACTTGGCGGACCACGATCGCGACGAGGAACAGCGCGGTGACCGCCAGCCAGAGCGCGGCATCGCTGGTCAGCGCCGGCAGCGAGGCGAGGGGGCGGTTCACCCGGCGCAGCCACCGCCCCTCCGCCGTGCCGATGCCGACGCCGTATGCCGTGCGGAAGGACTCCTCGAAGCCGTGCCGGCGCAGCTCGCCCAGGAGTATCCTGAACCGTGTCCTGCCGAACTCGGCGTCGAGGAACGCGAGGAAGCCCGCGCTCTCGGCGTAGGCGAGTCGCGCCCGCGCCTCGTCGTCCGGGAAGCGCACAGCCAGCTCCGCGAGCGGCAGCATCCGCCCGAAGAGCGCCGCGGCCGAGAGCGTCAGCTGCTCGCGCAGGCCCTCGGTGCGTGACTCGCGCATCGCAAGCCCCTCGCGGAACCACAGCGGCCAGCCGTCGTGCCCCGGATAATCCGCCTTGAGGATGACGTGCGTCAGCTCGTGGGCCAGCAGCGGCTCCAGCCCCTGCGGCGTCTGCCCCGGCGCCACGCGCACGACGACGAACTGCTCCGCCGGGACCGCGGCGCCGGCGATCCAGGCGGGAAGGCGTCGGGACCACTCCTCGCGGGTCGCGGCCGGCGACCTGGGCGTGAGCAGCAGGACGGCGACCTCGACCGGGTGGGCGAGCCCGAGGTCGCCCCGGATGCGCGCGTGCGCGGCCGCGGCGAGGG
>DATDCY010000116.1 GCA_036524115.1 bacterium
GGCCATCGCGCCGTCGGCCAGCGCCCGCGCCACAGCGCCGCGCAGGAGCCGGCGCGCCAGGCGCAGGGCGCGCTCGCGGTCGAGCCCCGCCTGGTTGAGGACCTCGTCGCGCAGGTTGACGGTCTCCACGCGCTCCGGAGGGATGCCCTCGCCCGCGAAGAGATTTCTCTTGGCGCGGGCGCGCTGCTGCGTGCAGCTCCCGCAGAGGATCTCCAGCGGGCAGCACAGACACGCCGCCAGGACCACGCGCGCGTTCTCCCCCGCGGCGATACCGGCGGCCACGACCTCGGCGCCTTCACGCTGGCAGGCGGAATTCACGACCGTGGCGCCGACGACGCCGGGGATCTCGACGATCTCCTCCGCCAGCGGGGCGATCAGCTCGCGGTGATGGATCGAGTCGTTGCAGGTGCAGAGAACGACGCGGACGCCCGACGCAACGGGCAGCGCGCGCCGCCGGGCCTCGAGGGCGCCGTGCGCGTCGTCGCGCAGCCGCGCGAGCAGCGCCGCCGCGGAGACCGCGTTCCCGTCTGCGGCGAGGTGTTCGGCACCCGCGCCCACCGGCTCGTGCGCATCGGTCCGGACGGCCGCCAGCAGCGGCAGCGAGACGGCGCGGACGCGGCCTGCATGGTCGATGGCGCGCGCTTCGCCGCAGGCGGTGACGCACGCGCCGCACTCGCAGCAGATGCCGCACTGGAGGCAACGCGAAGCCTCCGCGATGGCGTCCTTCTCGCGGAATCGCCCCTCGACCTCGGTGAAGCCGGCGGTGCGCTGCGCCATCGCGATGTGCGGTGCCTTCTTCCGCGCGGCCTTCGCGATGCGGGCGCGCAGCGGCGCCGAGCGGTCGTAGTCGGTGCGCGTCCAGTCCGGCATCGCCACGGCCTCCCCGCTGAGCGCCGCGTGCACGGCGAGCGCCGCGCGCTGGCCCTCGGCCATGGACCAGATGACGCTGTCGGGCCCGCGCACGGCGTCCCCGGCCGCGAAGACCCGCGGGTGCCCGGTGCGCTGGCGCTCGTCCACGACGATGCGGCCGCTCTTCTGCGCCAGCCCCGCGATGCCGGCGGTGAGGGCGGCGTCGCCCTCCTGGCCGATCGCGAAGATGATCGTGTCGGCGGGGATGTCGTGCTCGGTCCCCGCGGCCGGCTCGGGGCGCCGCCTCCCGGAGGCGTCCGGTGCGCCCAGGGCCATGGTCACGCAGCGCAGTCCCGCGGCCTTGCCGTTCTTCTCCAGAACCGCGACCGGCGCGGTCAGCAGCCGCAGCTTCACACCCTCGTCGCGCGCCGCCTCGACCTCCTCGCGCTGCGCGGGCATCTCGTCTTCGCCGCGGCGGTAGATGATGGTGACGTCCTTCGCGCCGAGGCGCACCGCCACGCGCGCCGCGTCGATCGCCGAGTTGCCGCCCCCGACGACCGCGACCCGCCTGCCGATCTTCGTGCGGTCGCGCAGGTTGACGTCCATGAGGAAGGCGAGGGCGCCCTGCGCGCCGGGGAGGTGCTCGCCGGGGATGTCGGCCGCCCGGTCCTTCGGGGCCCCGGTTGCGAGCACGACCGCGGCAAATCCCTCCGCGCCGAGGAGCGCGTCAATCGTGATGTCGGTGCCGACCCGCACCCCGTTCTGGATGTCGATGCCCATCTGCTTGAGAAACGCGACCTCGTAGCAGACGATCGCGTGCGGCAGCCGGTACTCCGGGATGCCGGCGCGCAGCAGGCCGCCGGAGAGATCCTCGGCCTCGAAGATCGTGACGCCGTAGCCGAGGCGCCGCAGCTCGAAGGCGGCCATCAGCCCCGCGGGCCCGGAGCCGACCACGGCGATACGCTCGGCGCGCTCGACGGCCGGCGCAGGATACGCGAACGAGACCTTCTCGGCCATCTCCAGATCGGCGGCATAGCGCTTGAGCTTGCAGATGGCGACCGGCTCGTCGACCTCGCCGCGGCGGCAGGCGGCCTCGCAGGGGTGCGTGCAGACGCGGCCGCAGACGCCCGGCAGCGGGTTGCGCTCTCGCACGACGGCGAGTGCCTCGCGGTGGCGTCCCTTGGCGATGAGGGCGACGTACGCCTGGGCATTGACGCCGATCGGGCAGGCGGTGCGGCAGGGCGGACGGCCGGCCTTCGCGATGCGCGCGACCTGCGGCCCGAGGTCGGCGGGCGGGAGCGTCACGGCGCGGTGCCCAGCGGCGCCCCCCTCGGCCGGCAGTTCGACGGGGCAGACCGGGACGCACTTGCCGCAGGCGGTGCAGCGCGCTGGGTCCACCGGCTGCGGCGCGATCCTCAGCCGCGCGGCGAGGCCCTCGCCGTCCGGCTCGAGCGCCTCGACCGTCGCGCCCTCGAGGACCTCGATGTTCGGATGGTTGCGCAGCGCGGTCAGGAGCGGGACCTCGTCGTAGAGGGACGAGCCGAGGGCGCCGCCGGCGGCCGGGGTCACCGCGCCCCGCGTGCAGACGGTCACCGGGAGTCCGCCGTCGGCCAACTCCAGCGCGAGGCGCACGCCGGCGGCGTCCGCCCCTGCGATCAGGATGCGGTGTCCGCCCTGGGTCATGGGCAGCAGGATCCTCCGGAGTCCTCGTCGCGGCCCTTGCGCTCGATGAGCAGCAACTCGCCGTGGGTGAAGCCGCGCGCGAACGCGCCGAGGTTCAGATCCTCGGTCCCCTTGGGCACGGAGGTGCGGATCGTCTCCTCCATCGCCGCGCGACCGACCACGCCGGTGACCGCCACGAGGAACCCGAGCATCACGATGTTGGCGACCATCTTGCGGCCGGCCTCGGTCGCCAGTTCCGTCGCGGGGATCCCGAAGACCCGATCGGCCGGGTAGTCGTCGGGCAGCCGCACGAGGTCCTCCTCGATCAGCAGTTTCCCGCCGTGCGCGAGCGCCGGCGCGTACTTCGTGAAGCCCTCCTGGCTCATGCAGACGACGACGTCCGCGCTCTCGATGTAGGGGTAGAGGATCGGCTCGTCCGAGATCGTGACCTGCACGAGCGTTGCCCCGCCGCGGGCCTCCGGGCCGTAGGCCTGGATCAGCGTCGCCTCGCGCTTGTCGTGGATGGAGGCCGCCTTGCCGAGGATGTGGCCGGCGAGCACGACGCCCTGGCCGCCGAAGCCGGTGAGCATGACGCGGGCGGTGCTCACTGTGCGCCCTCCCGCGGGACCACGAGGCCGAGCCGCTCGGCCAGCGTCGGCCGCGGCCGGTCCACGAAGCGCCCGACCACCAGCGTCCCCTCGGGGTCGATCTCCACGTCCTGCACGTTCGCGCCGTGGCGGATCTCGCTCTTCTCGTGGAAGCGCTTCATCATCTCGACCGCCTCGCCGAGCTTGTTGCGGCGCCCGTAGGCGGTGGGGCAGGGGGCGATGACCTCGATGAACCGGAAGCCCGGCTTGCCCAGCGCCTCGAGGATCGACGCCTGCAGCGGCCGCGCGTGCAGCGTCGTCCAGCGCGCGACGAACACGGCGCCTGCCGCCGCCGCCAGGTACGGCAGGTTGAAGGGCGTCTCCGGGTTGCCGCGCGGGGTGGTCGTGCTCTTGTGGCCCGTCGGCGTCGTCGGTCCCGCCTGCCCGCCGGTCATGCCGTAGGTGAAGTTGTTGACGCAGACCACCATGAGATCGACGTTGCGCCGCGCCGCGTGGATGAAGTGGTTGCCGCCGATCGCGAAGAGGTCGCCGTCGCCGGAGACGACCATGACCTTGAGCTTCGGGTTGGCCAGGTGCAGCCCCGTCGCGTAGGGGAGGGCGCGCCCGTGCGTCGTGTGGAACGAGTCCAGCCGCAGGTAGCCGGGGACGCGCGCCGTGCAGCCGATGCCGGAGACGACAGCGAGGTCCTCCTCGGGAAGCGCGGACTCGACGATGGCGTCGAGCAGCGCCTTGAGCACCGTGCCGATGCCGCAGCCCGGGCACCAGATGTGGGGCATCCGGTCGGCCCGCAGCAGGTGGTCGATCGGGTTGACGGTCGGGGCGATCGCGCTCATGCCTTCCTCCGGGCGGACGGGTCGCGCACGGCGGCGAGTTGCTCGCGCACGACCTGCAGGATCATCTCCGGGGTGTGGATCTTGCCGCCGGCATAGGGCAGGAGCACCGTCTTCGCCCCGGCGCCGGCCGCGCAGCGCTCGACCTCGAGCGCCATCTGGCCGTAGTTGATCTCGGGGACGACAAAGAGCGGCACGCGCGCGGCCAGCGCCCGCACCGCCTTCTCGGGGAACGGCCACGCGGTGATCAGCTTGAGCAGACCGGCACGGATCCCGGCCCGCCGCGCCTCCGCGATCGCCTGCAGCGCGGGCCGCACCGTGATGCCGTAGGCGACGATCACGACCTCGGCGTCCGCGGTGTCGCGCTCCTCGACCTGGATGATCTCGTCGGCGTTGTCGCGGATCTTCTTCACCAGCCGCTCGACCATCTCCTTCTGGATCTCGGGCGTCAGCACCGGGTAGCCGCGCCGGTCGTGCGTCAGGCCGGTGACGTGCACGCGGTAGCCGGTGCCCGCGGCGGGCATCTCGACGATGCCGTCCGGGCCCGGCTCGTAGAGCAGGAACTCGCCCGGCGGCTTGCTCGGCGCGCGCCGCGGCGTGACAACGATGTCCTCCACCTT
>DATDCY010000117.1 GCA_036524115.1 bacterium
GTCACCGAGCGTCCAGCGCGGCGGCGCGGCGGCCGGCGCCGCCGGTGCGCTCTGCGCCGCCGGCATGCCCGGCGCAGGGGAGGCTTCCCCGGCCCGGGCCGGGCCCGACGCAAGGACGCCCAGGGAAAGCCAGATCGCTGCGGCGCACACGCCTGCATGCCGTCTCATCGCAGTCTTTTCACCTCTTTCCTGATGCAGTCGCGTCATGCTACTCCGTGGCATCGGGCTGTCAAGCGCGCCCGCCCGCGGCGAGCAGCGCCCTGATCGCCGGCAACGCGTCGCGCGCGGCGGCGCGCCCCCGGCGCAGCAGCTCCTCGCCCTGCGAAAAGTCGTGCAGCGCGATGCCCTGCGCGTCGACGCTCACGACGACGTCGGCGAGGGCCGCCTCCTCCCGCGCCGTGCGGCCGGTCCAGAGCATGGCGAGATGGCGCGCCACGTGCGCCGCGCTGTCGAGACGCAGCGGCTCCGTGCCGCGGACGTTCACGTCGACCGCAACCGCAGCCGCCGGCCCGCCGGTCGCGCCGAGGAGCTCGCGCAGGGCCCGCACGGGCAGCTGGCTCGCGATGCCGCCGTCAACGAGCAGGCGCCCCGCCAGCGACACCGGCTCGAGGAGCACCGGCACGCTGCAACTGGCGAGGACGGCCCGCACGAGGTCGCCTTCCGCGAGGTCGACCCGCTCACCCGTCGCCAGGTCGGCGGCGACCGCCACGAAGGGCAACCGCAGCTCGGCGAACGTGCGCGCCGGGAGCGTCCGCAGAAGGAAGCGCTCGAGTCCCTCGCCGGGCAGGAGCCCGGCATGCGGCACCCCGACGGCCAGCAGGTCCGGCCAGCGGATCTCGAGCGCCTGCCGCGCTATCTCGGCAGGCGGCACCCCGGCCGCAAACAGCGCGCCGACGACGGCCCCGGCGCTCGTCCCGGCGACGCCCCGGACGGGGACGTCCTCACCGGCGAGCACCTCCAGCACGCCCGCATGCGCGATCCCGCGGGCCGCGCCCCCGGAGAGCGCAAGCCCGATGCCGCCCGGCGATGCCAACCTTAGGTCCTCCTTCGTCCGAGGATAACCGTCGAAATCACTCTGGTCAGGATGCCTCATCTTCGTGTATTCTCAAAGAATGAAGAAGAAGCTGTTGGTTGCGGAGGACGAACGGGACCTGCTCACCATATACCGCATGATGCTCGGCGACGCCTACGAGGTGATCGAGGCGCAGAACGGCGCCGAAGCCATCGAACTCTGGCAGCGCTGCCGGCCGGACCTCATCCTCATGGACATCCAGATGCCCGTCATGAGCGGCGATGCGGCCATCCGCGAGATCCTCAAGGCCGACCCGGCGGCGAGGATCCTGGCCGTGACCGCCTATCGCTACACCCGCGAGGAGCTGGGTGTGCCCGTCCTGCGCAAGGGCTTCGCGTCCTCGGAGTTCATCGCCGCCGTGGAGTCCGCGCTCCAGGGCGAAGCCGCCTGACGTCCGCGCCCTAGCGCGCCCCGAGGAGGATCTCCACCGCACGGCGGTAATCCGCCGTCGCTGCCGCCGCGTCCCCCGACAGCTCGCGGCACTCCGCGCGGCCCGCGTACACGGCCGCGTCCCGCGGGTTCAGCTCCAGCGCCTGGTCGAAGAGCCCGAGCGCCTCCTGCGGGCGGCCGCGGCGCGCCAGGGCGAGCGCGTGGCCGGTGACCGCCGGCGTGAATGCGGGGTCGAGGCTGCGCGCCTTCGCCAGCACGGTCTCCGCCTCCTGCAGCTGGTTCGCCCGCAGCAGCGCCTCGCCGAGACCGCTCAGCGCGGAGACGTCCGCCGCGTCGATGGCGACGGCCGCGCGGAACAGCTCCTGCGCCTGCGCGAGATCGCGCCCGCCGGCCTGCTGCAGCAGGATGTGCCCGAGCAGCGTCCGCGGGGCGGCCCAGGCCGTGTCGGTCTCAGCCGCCGCCTCGAAGAGCGCCCGCGCCTTGGCGTCGTTGCCCTGGCGCATGAACGAGCGCCCGAGGTTGTAGTTCAGCAGCGCCTTGTGGACGGGGGCGTGCCGCGCAACGGCCGGCTGCTCGGCCGGCTTGCGGATGCCGAGGGCGATCTCGACCTGCTCGCGCAGCGCGTCCTGGACGCTGCGCGACCAGCCCGCGGCGTCCCAGAGCAGGACCCCCCTGGCGTCGAGCAGGGCGAACGACGGGTTGGCCACGACGCCCATCCCCGAACAGGCGGCGAAGCCCGGGTCGAGCGCCACCGGCACCCGGATGCCCAGGTCGGCGACCGTCTTCTCGATGGCGGCACGGTCCTGGAGCCCGACGTCCGGGCGGTTGACGTTGACGGCAACGACGCGCAGCCCGGCGCCGCCATGGCGCTCCACGATTGCCTGGGCCTCGCGCAGCGCGGGCTCCGACTTGGGGCTCCACGTGGCCCAGAAGACCAGCAGCGAGGCAGGCGCCTCCTTGAGCGAGGCGAGCGTGATCTCCTTGTCGTCCAGGGTCTTGAGCGTGAAGTCCGCCGCCTCCATCCCGGGCTTGAGGTACTTGAAGGCGGCAGCCACCGGCTGCGCGAGCACGAGAGACGCCGCGAGCACCGCAAGCACGACGGGACCGTGCACGAACGCTGCAGGATGGACCATCTCGCTCCTCCCCCGGGGGCCCCCCCTTTACCAAACAGAATATAGACTTACTGGATTTATTCCGCAATCGCGCGAATGCGCTCCAGCCCGCACGGGGTAGCTATTTTCCGCACCACTCCCGGTCCCCTTGTGCGCTATCGCACAATTTCCTTACAGTGTCGGAGGACGAAGCCGACAAACACTTTTACAATGATGCGCATTATCAATGTGTTGCATATGTATACGCACGGAGCACGTTCCTTGCATATTAATCGCCGAATGAAACTCGCAAACGCGATGGAGCAGGCGGTGCGCGCGCACCTCAACCTGCTGCGGGAGCGCTCCGGCGACGGCGACGAGGCCTGTTGGTGCCCCCTCTGCCGCGCCGACATGATGGCGCTCGCCCTCAGCTCGCTGCCGCCCCGCTATGCGACCCGCCGTCCCGCCGGGGCACTACCTGACCCGGACGATGGCATCGCCGAGCAGGTCGCCGAGGCCGTGCGGAAGGTCGGACGCTTCCCCAAGCACGAGGCTGGCGTCGCGGTGACCGCGGGAGAGGCGGTCTGGGTGGTCAACTTCCCGCTCGAGGAGAGCTTCCGTGCCGTGGACGCGATGGTCCGCTCCCGGGACGACGTGTGCGACTGCTGGAACTGCCGCTGCGACATGGTCGCCTTCGCACTCAACCGCTACCCCTCGCGCTACGGGGTGGAGCACCTGGGCGCCACGCACCTGCTCGAGAAGGACCGCGACCAGATGCGCGCCGAGC
Source organism: bacterium (assembly GCA_036524115.1). Classification (NCBI taxonomy): domain Bacteria; species bacterium. The sequence goes on from DATDCY010000117.1 coordinate 3,341, forward strand.
TCGCCTCGTTCCTCGACCTGTCCCTGCGGGTCGTCGCCGCCGTCCCGCGGCACGAGTTCTCCACCGCCACGATCTGAAGCGCCCGCGCGTCACGCGCGGATCGGGGCGTTGCCGTCGGGTGCGCCGCTGCGGCACAATGCCGCCATGATGCCGCTTGGGACGCAGCGATGAGCGCGCCCTCCCCTGCCGGGCCCGCCACACACTACGAACTTTTCGCCGGCCTGCGCGACGCCGGCGTCACGTACCTCGCCACCGGCGCCGTCGCGCTCGTGCTGCACGGGGTGCCGCGGCTGACGGGCGACGTCGACCTGGCCGTCGCCCCGGACGCGACGAACCTGGCGCGCCTTGAGCGGCTGCTCGCCGCCTGGGGGTACGGGGAGGCGGCGCTGGAGGCGGGAGCGGACGGCGTCCCGATCCGCCGCTTCCGGCACCCAGCGTCCGCGCTGGCGGAGATCGACGCCGTGCTTCCATCGGCGACGGCCTTCGAGGACCTGCGGGTGCGGGCGGCGGGCGCCCACCTGGTCGACCTGGAGATCCCGCTGGTCGGGGCTGACGACCTGCTCGCGCTCTGCGAGGCGAGGGGGACGGAGACCGGGATCGCCGACGCCGCGGGGCTGCGGCTGCTGGCTGCGCTGCGCGCCGGGGGCGACGCCGTCGGCGACGAGACGCGCAGCGAGCAGGTCCGCAAGTTCTCGCGCTGGTCGGCCGCCGCGCGCCTCGACTGGCTGCTCGCGGCCGCGCGCCTCGCGAAGGGACTGTCGCCGGAGGCGCGGCCCCTCACCCGCGGCCTCAAGCGCCGCCACTGGTACCCGAACCGCTGATACGGGGCCATCGGCGCCTGGCCAAGCCGGATGGACAGCGGAGCCTGCTGGCAGGCGCCTCCATATGGGGGGCGCACCGCCCCCCCTGTGGCGCGGCATTCGCCGCTGTCACCCCCCCTTGTGGTAAGTCGCCGGTCTTTGCGCTGACCCGTCTGAGCGGCCTCGAAGGAACAGGCGGCTCTCGCCGCTGTCCCCCCCTATGAGCATCGGCAGGTTACTGGGTATCATGAGCGCATGAGAATTGTCGCTGCGCTCGCAGTCCCCATCGGCGCCCTCTTTCTCCAACTCGCGGGCGCGGACGTCTTCGCGGCGGGCGCGGCAACAACCGCGGCGGCGAAGGCTCCCGGGAGCGTGCGCCTCAACTGGATCACGCACTGGAAGGGCGAGGACCTGCGGGAGCGGCTCGTGCACGAGATCCGCCGCGACTTCGAGTTCCTGCACCCCGAGGTGAGCGTAAACATGGTCTTCGACGCGGACCTCCCCGGGAACGACCCCGACCACAAGCGTCGCGCCGCGCAGGCCATCCTCGACATGGTCCGGACGGGGAAGATCGACTGGGACGTCGTCTACCTCGACGTCGGCGTCTACGAGTTCGTGGCGGCGCAGCTCAAGGACCCCCGGTGGGCGGCGCGCCACCTCGTCGACTTCACGGGCGTGCCCGGCTTCCTCTCCTCCGAGGAGGACTTCATCGTCAACGACTCGCGGTACAAGGAGCGCATGGGGGGGATCTTCACGGGACCGTACACCGAGAGCTACTTCTACAGCCTCTGGTACAACACGGAGGTCGCGAAGAAGACGGGCGTTCCCGTGAAGGAGCGCGGCATGAGCTTCGACGACCTCGTCGGGTGCGCGCGACTGCTGCAGCGCTACAACCGCGAGCACGGCACCGCGATCACGCTCTTCAAGCTCAGCGCGGGCAACCGCCTCGACTGTCTCTTCGAGGGGATGTTCCGCTCCCAGTTCGAGAGCTTCGCGGAGGGTGTGGCTCCCGTGTTCACGAAGGCGAAGGCCCAGGCCCTGCTCGCGACGCTTCAGGCGTTCGAGCGGCTCGCGCCCTACCAGCCGGCCGTCAACGCGGGCTGGCGGGACCTGCCGATCGAAGCCTGGCGGCGCGACATGATCGTCGACGACGATGCCCTCTTCATGGTGAGCGGGACCTTCATGTACAGCCACTTCCGGGGCGTCGACGTCTCGCGCGCGGAGCGGATGCACCCCGCCGAGAGCCCCGCGCTGGGGCCGGCGAAGGTCCTCGTCGGCGACTACACGCCGCAGTTCGCCGTCATGAAAGACAGCCCGCACCGCGACGTCGCCGTCGAGTTCCTCATGTCGTGGGCGACGCCCAAGAACGCCGAGCGCTGGGTGCGGTACACCAAGAACCTCACCGGCGTGAAGGGCTACCTCTCGGACGCGACCTCCCGGCAGGTCGACGCCTTCGGCGACGTGTACGAGCGCTTCCTGATCGACATGCAGCAGAAGTACCGCGGCACGCCGGTCGTCAACCTGCGCAGCCCGACCTACGTCTTCGGCGAGCGCAGCCCCATCACCGTCGTCGAGCTGCGCGAGAAGCTCGCGCAGATCCTGGAGGGACGGCTCACGGCACAGCAGTACTACGAGGACGTGCTGCGCCGGGTCGGCCAACCGGCCCGCTAGCCGGCCGCGCCGTCCTCTCCCGCAAGCTCGCCGCGTACCGCCGCGCCGAGGTCCGCGAGCCCGAAGGGCTTCTTCAGGAAGCGGCCGGCGCCCAGCAGCCGCGCCTCGGCGTAGTCGGCGCTCTGGGCGTAGCCGCTGCAGATCAGCGCCTTCTGGCCGGGGCGGATCTTGACGATCTCGCGATACGTCTCGCAGCCGTTCATCCCCGGCGGCATGAGCATGTCGAGCAGCACGAGGTCCGCGGTCCGCTCCCGCAGCCAGGCGATCGCCTCTTCGCCCGAGGAGACCGTTTCCACGGTGTAGCCGAGGGCGATCAGCATCCGCCGCGCGAGGTCCCGCAGGCCCCGCTCGTCGTCGACCACGAGGATCCTGCCGGTCCCGCGCGCCAGCGCCGACGCCGACGGCGCCGACGCCGCGCGCGCGGCGACGGCGCGCACGACCGCGGGCAGGAGCACCGTGAACGAGGCGCCGCTCGCCCCGCTGTCGACGGTGACCGACCCGCCGTGCTCCTGGACGGTGTTCGAGACGACGGTGAGCCCCAGCCCGGTGCCGCTGCGGCCGAGGACCTTCTTCGTGTAGAACGGCTCGAAGACCCGCGCCAGCTCGCCTGCGGGGATTCCCGGGCCGGTGTCGTCGACCCGCAGGGACACGTAGGCCCCGGGCGGCACGCCGGCTGCCGACGACGTCTCGGCCGTCACCGCCCTGTTCGCGAGCGCCATCCTCACCTCGCCCCTGCCCGGGATCGCCTCGAAAGCGTTCATCACCAGGTTCATCACCACCTTCTGGATGTGGACGAGCGAACAGCGGACCAGCCTGAGGCCCGGGGCGGGCGGGCAGGCCAGCCGCACTCCCGGGTGACGCGCCGCCAGCGCCTGGTGCTCCGGCGACTGCAGGTAGCGCGACACCAGCTGGGCGAGGTCGCACTCCTCGACGGCGTACGCCGCGCCGCGGGCGAGCGTCAGCAGGTCGGCGACGACGGCCGCAGCCCGCGTGCCGGACTCCCGGATCGCCTCGACGATCTCCCGCAGAGGGCTGTCCGCGGGCAGGTCCATCAGCAGCAGCTCGGGGTAGCCGACAAGCCCGGAGAGGATGTTGTTCAGGTCGTGGGCGACCCCCGCCGCCATGGTGCCCATGGCGGCGAGCTTCTCGCTGCGGACCAGCTTCGCCTGCGCCGCATCGAGCTGGCTCACCGTCTCCACGAGCTGCCGGTTCTTCCCCTCGAGCGCGGCGAGCAGCCCGGAGACCTCGGCGTGCGCCACCTCGGCCGCCCGGCGCTCGATCTCGGCGGCCTCGCGCCGGCGCCGTTCCGAGATGTCGGTGACGCTGCACTCGACGCTGCCCCCGCCACCGTCGGTGCCCGGGATCATGCGCCCCGAGAGCGACGCCCAGAGGACGGTCCCGTCGACGCGCAACAAGCGGGCCTCGAAGTCGCGCACCTCGCCCCTCTCGCGAAGCGTCGCATGGAACTCCTCGTGCCGCGCGAGGTCCGCCCAGCGTGCTTCCGGCGGCGCGCTGAAGAAGCGCGCCAGCACCTCGGGCGTCGACCCGCAGCCGAGCATGCGCGCCAGCGCCGGGTTCGCGGCCAGCAGCCTGCCGTCGCCCGCGAGCTGGAAGATCCCCTCCACGGCGTTGTCGAAGAGGTCGCGATACTCCTTCTCCGCGCGGTGCAGCGCCACCAGGTGCGCCTCGATCCGCTCGATCATGGCGTCGACGCTCTGCATCAGCCGCCCGAGCTGGTCGGGCGTCACCGGGCCGCCGACGCGGGCGGCGTAGCTGCCGGCACGCACGTCGTCGAGGACCGCCACGGTCCGGTCGATCCGGGGCACGAAGAGGCGCTGCACCCAGAATCCGGTGATCACCAGCGTGAGCGCCACCGCGAACGCGGAACCCGCCACGTAGAGCAGGAGCGCCCGGTCCGCGCGCGCGGCGACGCCGGCCGCGTCGATCCTCAGGTAGAGCTGGCCGATGTCGTCACCCCCGGACCGAAGGGGCGCGAGCAGCGCCAGATGGTGCGCCCCGCCGGCGTCGACGGCCCAGGTCCGTCCCCCGCCGGGCGTCTCGGACCCGGCGGTGGCGGGAACGAACTCCGCGGCCGGGCGTCCGATCTTCGCCGGGTCCGAGGCGAAGAAGACGTCGCCCGTCCTTCGCGCGACGAACGCGTCGACGACCGGCTCGTGGACGATCCCCTCGAGGGCGCGCAGGTCCGCGGCGACGTCGAAGTTCAGCGCCATCTGGGACATCAGGGCGGCGGGGACGGCCATCTTCTCGGCGACCTGGCGGTCGAGCTCGCGCCGGTAGCCGTGCAGGAAGAACGTGCCGAGAACGGCGAGCAGCAGGACCTCGCTGGCGCAGACGAACAGGATGATCTTCGCGGTGAGATTCGCGCGGATTCTCGCGGCAAGCGGTCCCATCGAGCCGATCCAGTCCCCTTCTTTAAGCAGCCCCAAGCGAACGGAAGGCCCCCCCGCGCGGTCGCGCGGGCGGGCGGCGGCCGCAGGATGCCAAGGAATCCCGTCTAATTCAACCGGAATGCCGCGGGCACGACGCCGGATGCGCGGCGCGCGCGTCAGGACGGGGGCGGCTCGTCCTCGTCGAGCGTGGCCGGTTCTTCCGCGAGGAGCGCCCGGGCCCGGGCCTCGTCCCCGGCGGGGACCTGCAGCCGCACGCCCTTGACCAGCCCGTAGCCGAACAGGCCGCCCATCCCCTCGTCGGCGAGGACGGCCTCGATCCCCGCCGCCTCGAGCCGGCTGCGCGCCACCTGCGCGTCGACCCGGTCAAGGAAGCGCTCGATCGTCACCAGTTCGTCGTCCATGGTCGCCTCCGCGCCGCGGCCCGCAGCGTGCGCCGCCGCCCCGAGTATACGCCCGCGTGCGGCCGGCACGCTTACCACCAGTACTCGGGGTAGCGACGTCGCGGGGCCAGGTTGTTCACGGCGAGCGCGACCGCCAGCAGCACGAGCGCCCCGGCGCCGGCGGGAACCAGCGCGTAGAGAAAACCGAGGTCGTGAATTCCCCGCCCCCCGATGACGGCGATGAGCGCGGTCGCGCCGCCCGGCGGGTGCAGGGTGCGCGTGGCGAGCATCCCGGCGATGGCCAGCGAGACCCCGAGCGCCGCGGCCACCCAGAGGTGGTCGCCGAAGAGCCGCCAGCAGGCGACGCCGACGAGGGCGCTGACGACGTGCCCGCCCACGAGGTTTCGCGGCTGGGCAAGCGGACTGCGGATCGCCGCGTAGACCAGGACCGCCGAGGCGCCGAAGGAGCCGATGAGCAGCGTCGACGCCCGCGGCTCGAAGAACGCCGCGGAGAGCAGGCCGCAGAGGGCGATGCCGAGCGCGGCGCCGAGCCACGACCAGGCGATCTCCCGCGGCCCCTCGCCGGGCGGCGCGTGGCCGCCCCCGCGCATCTTCGCGAAGAAGCCGGGGCTCGGCGCGGCCGCGGGCGGCGCGGCGGGGACGGGGGCGAGCACGGGGACGGCGGGCGTCACCGCAGCCTCCAGCCGCGCCACGGCGTTGGCCTTGGCGCGCCGGCAGATCTCCTGAAGGTCCTCCGGCGTGACGTCGACGAACGACTCCATGCTGCGCATCGCCAGCTCGAGGTCCTCGTCGGTGAAGGCCACGCACGCCGTGTCGGCGGGGACGACGGCGACGGCGCTCATCTGCCCGCTCCCCCGCCCCCGGCGTTCAACTCCCGCAACAACGCCTCGAGGTCGAGACCGTGGTTGCGGGCCGCCATCCCCACGGTCACGGGCAGGCCCTTGACCAGCTCGCGGTGGGCCGGGTCCGCCAGGGGGGTGAGCCCTGCGCGCACCAGGATCCCGACGGCCTCGGGCCGGCGGGCCAGCAGGTCCGCGACGCGGGTCTCGGCCGTGACGGTGTCGTGCGTCTCCATGATCGATCCTCCTTCGTTCCTGCCGGCGAACCGCCACCGGCCCGCACTCATTCTCGGCCACGCGGCCGCACCCCGCCTTGACGCAGGTCAACGCTCCGCGGGGATCAGAGGTCCCGCCGCAGGAAGATCACGAGCGCAAGGACGGTCCCCGCCGCGCCCCCGGCGGCGAGCGCGGCAAGGTGCGTCCAGTCGAGCGGCCGGCCCAGCAGCAGGTCCACGGCGCGGTAGTAGTGGAAGGGGGAGAGCCGCGCGATCGTCCGCGCCGGCTCCCAGGCGCGCGCGAGGTAGTCGACGAGGAAGAGCGCCAGCGCCGCGATCCCGGCGATCGACCCGGCGGCGGCGCGGCGGCGCGATGCGGCGCCGACGGCGAGCGCCAGGCCGCCGACGCACGCAAGCAGGGCCCAGAGGTTCGCGGCCAGGGACGCCACGAGGCGGGTCTCGGGCAGCGGCGCGCCGGCCGGAGCCAGCCAGCGCAGCCCCGCCGCCGTGCCGGCCCCCATCGCGAGCAGGACCAGCGCCGGCAGCAGCACGACCAGCGCCGCAGACCGCGCGATGAGCGCCACGCGCGGCACGGGACGCACGAGCGCGAGGTCGAGGAACCGCGTCTCGATCTCCCCGGCCGGCTCGGTGGCGACGGCGATCACCAGCGCGCAGAGAGCGGCGACCACCGCCGGGTGGAAGTAGCCGAAGCTCGCGACGCCGGCGAAGGACAGGAACGCGGGCAGGGCCTCGCCCGCGAGCTGCCGGAAGAACGGCGGCAGGAACGGCGGAAGACCCGTGAACCCCGCGCTCAGGTAGAGCGTCCGGGCGAGGCCGACGAAGAGCACCTGGAAGAGCGCGAGCACGAGCGCCAGCCCGGCGAGGAGCCAGCGCAGCCGCCCGAGGGAGTGCCGCAGCAGCGTCAGCGCGCCGTGCACGACCCCTCCCCGCCGCCGCTCTCGCGGTAATAGCCGAGGACGACATCCTCGAGCGCCGGCTCCTCGACGCGCAGGTCCGCGACGGGCAGGCCCTCGAGCCGTCCGAGAAGGGGGCCGAGGGGCCCGCGGACGCACAGCGACCAGGCGCGCGCGCCGCGCGCGGTCAGCTCGACGCCCGGCGGCAGGGGCACGGCCGGCGCGCCGACGTCGGCGGCGAACGAGACTTCCGCGCGGCGCGGCGCCAGTCGCCGCACCTCCGCCACCGGTGCCGCGAGCACGAGACGCCCCTCGCGCAGCAGGCCGACGCGGTCGCAGGCGCGCTCGACCTCGCGCAGCACGTGCGACGACATGAAGACGGTGCGGCCGCGGCCGCGCTCCTCCGCGACCAGGTCGTGGAAGGCCGCCTGCATCAGCGGGTCAAGGCCCTCGGTCGGCTCGTCGAGGATCAGCAGCGGCGGGTCCGCCTGGAACGCCTGGACGAGCCCCAGCTTGCGCTTCATCCCGGCGCTGTACTCGCGCAGCCGGCGCCCGAGGTCGGCGGCCCCCAGCGCGAAGCGCTCGAGCAACGCCTGCTGGCGGCGCGGCTCGACGCGGGCCGCGCCGAGCCGATCGAGAAGGTCGAGCACCTGCCGCCCCGTGAGGTCGCCGTAGTACTGCACCTCGCCGGGGAGGTAGCCGACTGCGGCGCGCACCGCCAGGCTCTCCGCCCGGCAGTCGTGCCCGAAGACCGCCGCCGTGCCTGACGTCGCGCGCAGCAGGTCGAGGAGGATGCGGATCGTGGTGGTCTTGCCCGCGCCGTTCGGCCCGAGGAAACCGAAGACCTCGCCCTCGCGCACCTCGAGCGTCAGGTCCTGTATCGCGGCGGCGCGGCCGTAGCGCTTGGTCAGGCCGCGGAGCGCGATCGCCGGCCGGTCGCCCATGCTGCTCTCCGTGCCGATGAGGGGGGGCGCCGGCGGCGGCGCCCCCCGAACGAAAGCCTAGTGCCCGTGGTGCGCCGGCGCAGCCGCTTCGGTTGCCTCGGCCGCCTCGCCGCCGGCGTGGTGCGACGGCGGGTGCTCCGCGGCCTGGTAGATCCGCTCGCCGTAGTGGATGAAGTCGACGTAGGCGGCGACGTACGCCCGCCCGTACTCGACGCCGTGCTCGGCGTGCTTCTTCTTCTCGGCAGTCTGCTCGAAGCGGTGGCGGATGCCGTGCTCGACCGCGTCGCCCACCAGCTTCACGAGCGGCCCGACGTCGCCCGTGGTCAGCGCCTTGTCAGCCAGCGCGATCGTCTCCTCCTCGGTGCCGCCCGACTTGAGGCCGGTGTACGGCGCCCCTTCGCTCGCCCGGTGGACGCGCACCAGTGTCTCGAAGAACCAGGTGTCGGCGAGTTCCTGCGCCTCCTTCCCGCCCTTGCGCACCGCCAGCGTCTTCTGGAAGGCCTCGCGGATCTCCGCCTCACCCGCGGCCGGGACCCACTTGAGCACGGGCGTGATCTCCGCCTTGGCGAGCGCCGCCTTGGCGTCGACGACCACCGGCCCCTCCAGCGTGTCGCAGTGACCCCACGCCAACGGCGGTATGGCCAGCGCCAGCGTAAGGAGCAGGCCCGCTGCTGCGATCGACAGTCTCGTGGTTTCCATGTCCGTTCCTCCTCTGCCACCCACCGGCGGCCCTCGTTGCACGACGGCAAACCCGCGACCTGAACAATAAGGTAGGCGAGACGGGCGATTCCGCCATTGACCTGCGTCAAGGGCGGGGATTTCCTCCCGCGCCGCTCCCTGCTAGATTTGTCCAAGGGAGGAGATGATGCGTCCTGGACACCCCTTCAGCTGGCTGGCGGCCGCCGTGCTGCTGCTGGCCCTTGCCGCGCCGGCCGCGGCGACGCCGGAGTTCGCCGAGAAGACCGGCCAGGGCTGCCTGACCTGCCACCGCGACCCGGAGGGTGGCGGGGCCCTGACGGAGACGGGCCTGCGGTTTGCGGCGGCGGGATACCGATGGCCTCCGACGGGCGGCTACCGGGTGCTCGGCGGCCTGCGCCGCGGCGTGCGGCTGTTCGTCGGCCTCGCGCACATCGTCGCCGCGTTCCTCTGGTTCGGCACGATCCTCTACGTCCACCTCATGCTGCGACCGGCGTACGCGTCCAAGGGACTGCCGCGCGGCGAAGTCATCCTGGGACTCGTGTCGATGGGGGTCGTCGGGGTCACGGGCGTGCTCCTGACGGCGTCGCGGATCGCCGGGCTGGCGGTGCTCGTCGACAGCCCCTGGGGCCGGGTTCTCGCCGCCAAGATCGCGGTGTACCTCGTCATGGTCGGGTCGGCGGCCACCGCGGTCTTCTTCATCGGGCCGCGGCTCAAGCGCATGCAGGGCAAGGCGATCGCGCCGGCCGACGGGATCCACGACCCGGCGACACTCGCGGCCTTCGACGGCGGCGAGGGGCGCCCGGCCCGCGTCGCCGTCGCGGGCGTCGTCTACGACGTCTCGGCGCTGCCGCGCTGGCGCGGCGGCGCCCACATGAAGCACGCCGCGGGGCGCGACCTGACCGCCGACATCGGGCGGGCGCCGCACGACGCGTCGCTGCTGGAGCGGGCGCAGCGCGTCGGCACGTTCGACGCCTCGCGCGCACCGAGGAAGACACCGGCGCAGAAGGCCTTCTACGTCGTCGCCTACCTGAACCTCACCCTCGTCTTCCTTGTCCTCTTCCTCCTCGCCTGGTGGCGCTGGGGCCTTTAGCGCCCCCTATGGCGCGGCTTGCGCCGCTGTCACCCCGAAGGAAGGCAACGCTTGTCCCTCGAGACCGCCCTCAGGCGCGGCCAGAGCCTTCGCAAACACCCTCGGCCCCCGCGCCCTGTACGGTCGCCAATTCTTCGCCCGAGAAGACCCGGTCCGCGTCGAGGATGATCAGGAAGTGCTCGTCGCGCTTGCCCATTCCGCGTATGAAATCGGCTTGGATGCTCGCCCCGAGGCGCGGCGGGGGCTCGATCTGCCCAGGCTCCAGATCGACCACCTCCTGCACCGAGTCGACGAGCGCGCCCAGCAGCGTGCGCCCGCCGCCGATCGCCACCTCCGCAATGATGATGCAGGCGTTCAGGGTGCGCTCGGCCGCGACCATGCCGAACTTGAGCCTCAGGTCCACCACGGGCACCACGCTGCCGCGCAGGTTGATCACCCCGCGCATGAACTCCGGCATCCGTGGCACCCGGGTGATCTGGGTGTAGTCCAGCACTTCCCGCACCTGGGAGATCTCCAGCGCAAAGACCTCCTCGCCCAGCCGAAAGGTCAGGTACTGCTCAGTCGCCTCCACCGCCGTCGATGCCATCGCCCGGCTCCCTAGTGCCTCTCGAACTCGGCGTCTTCGGCGTCCTTGCCGGCGCGGCCCATGTCCAGCGCCACGCCGCTGGTGCCCGCCCCCCCCGCAGCCGTCCTCGGCGCGCCCGTCGCCGTCGCCGCCGTCGCCGCCGGCGCATGGCGCAACGCCGCCCGCTGCATCGTCGGCACGGCTTTGGTACCCAGGTGCGCCACTCGCGTCTTCTTGAACGAGGGCGTCGCCTCCGCCGTGCCCTGCCTTGAACCGTCCACCGTGAAGAACGCTATGATCGACTGAAGCTCCTGCGCCTGGCTGGAGAGCTCCTGGGCCGTCGAGCTCATCTCCTCAGCCGCGCCCGCGTTCTGCTGCACCACTTCGTCGAGGCGCTGGATCGCCTTGTTCACCTGCCCGGCGCCTTCGTTCTGCTCCCTGCTCGAGCCGTTGATCTCAAGCACCAGCTCGGCCGTGCGCTGAATGTCGGGCACCAGCTTGGCCAACATCGTCCCCGCCTGCTCGGCAACCTGCACGCTCGTGCCCGAGAGCTTGCTGATCTCGCCCGCAGCCGCCTGGGCGCGCTCCGCCAGCTTGCGCACCTCACTCGCCACCACCGCGAAGCCTCGTCCGTGCTCTCCCGCCCGAGCCGCCTCGATCGCCGCGTTCAAGGCCAGGAGGTTCGTCTGCCGCGCGATCTCCTCGATGATCGTGATCTTGCCGGCGATCTCCTTCATCGCCGCCACGGTCTCCGCGACCGCCTTGCCGCCCTCGCGCGCGTCCTCGGCCGCCTTCTGCGCGATCTTTTCGGTCTGCTGCGCGTTGTCCGCGTTCTGCTGGATGTTCGCGACCATCTGCTCCATCGAGGCCGAGACCTCTTCCACCGACCCCGCCTGCTCGCTCGAGCCCCGGCTCATTTCCTCGGCGCTCGAGCGCAGTTCCTGTGAACCCGTCGCCACACTGTCGGAGGCCCGCTTCACGTCGCTCACGACATCGGTCAACTTCTTGATCATCGTTGACATGGACGCCAGCATCATGCCGGTCTCGTCCCCGCCGGAGGCGGCGACGCTGACGGTCAAGTCCCCGTCCGCGAGAAGCCCGGCAACCCGCATCCCCTCGCTCACCGGTCTCGTAATGCTCTTGGTGATGATCACGCTGATGGCCAGGCCGGCAAGAAGCGTAATGGCGATGAGAATGAACATCGACACCTTGTTCCGCTGCGCCCGAACCATCGTTCTATTGAGCCGATCTTCGCCGTCCTTCTGCTGATAGGCTATTTGCTGTTCGAATGCCTTCACCGTGGCGGCCCCGAACGGGGTCGTTGTCTGCGCACGCCACTCTTTCGCCTCTTCGATCCTGCCTTCCCCGTAGAGTTGAAACCACTTCGGCCGCGCCTGGATGTACTTGCCGTAGGCATCTCTCAGCTCGCCCAGCGCTTTCTTCTCATCCGCGGTCATCGCCTTCTGTTCGTACGCTTTCAGATTTTCTTCGATGACCTTGTACCAGGTCCCCTCATCGGCGACGATCTTCGCCCGGGCCTCCGGCGTTCCGACCATGAATTGCGGGAAGCCGTAGCGCAACTGCCAGAGGGCATTCTGCGCCGCCGAAAGGTGGACCGCTGCCTGCACGTTGTCTCGATACAGATCGGTGTATTCCTTCGAGTAGTCTACGGTATTCCTCAGGCTGACCAACCCCACGATCACTATCAAGAACAGAACGACCCCGAACCCCGCCGTCAACCTCCATCCAATCTTCAGGTTCTTGAGCATGGTCCGCATCCCCCCGCCTCTCCCAATGGCCCCAGCGCGACCAACCTTAAGACCTGATATAAGGCAGGGCGATGCTCTACACAACCCAATTTTGTCAGGTTGCGCCTTCTGTAGACGGTGCGCCGGTTGCCCGTTTCCCCCCTCGTCGGCTGCCCGGGCCGGATGGGTCGTTCGAGCCGGGCCTGCGCGAGCGCCATTTCGCGTCCTGGCAAGGCAGCCCGGGCTGCCCCGTCACAGGCTGCACTGGCCGATGGGGCGCGGAACTTTTCTTCCTAAAGGGGCAGCCGGTGCCGAATGCTGTTCGAGCCGGGCCTGCGGGAGCGCCATTTCGCGTCCTGGCAAGGCCACCCGGGCAATACGGGAATACGCTGCACTGGCCGATGGGGCGCGGTATTTTTCGGCCTGACAAGAAAGCGGAGATGGGCGTGCGGAGGCGGGCTGGTGCCCGCCGCACAAACAGCCCTCTCCGCGACGCAGTCAGGGCGGAAAAGGCCCGCGCCAGCGGCTAGTGCTTACTTGTCCCAGTCCAGCAGTCTGCGTTCGCCGTCGAGGGCGCGGATGCCGGTGACATCCTGGCTGACCTCGAGACAGCCCTTGTACGCCCCAGCCGCGTCGCGCACCGCGAAGTAGCGGATGTGCAGGAAGCGCCCGCGCATCTGGATCCAGAACTCCGCGGTGTCCTTGTGGCCGGCCTTGAACTCCGAGAGGATCCGCTCGACGGTCGCCACGCTCTTGGGCGGGTGGCAGTTCTGCACGCGCCGGCCGATGACCCCCGGCGAGCGCGGGAAGATCCGCTCCGGCGTCGCGGAGTAGTAGAGCACCTCGTCGTTCTCGTTGACGAACGAGAGGTCCACCGGCAGGTGCGTCAGCATCAGGTTGAGCTGCTCGGCGGTCAGCGACCCGGTGTCGAGGCTGATGCTCCCGGCGTGCCGCGCCAGGTACTCCGCGGGCGCACCCGTCCCAGCCGCATGCCAGGGCTGCTCGGGCGTAAGGCCCCAGGCGAAGCCGATCTCGCCCTCGCCGGCGGCGACCTTGCCCCACTCCTCCTCGCTGAGCAGCTCGAGGGCCATCGGGAAGAGGATGTGCTCCTCCTTGTAGACCATGTCGCGCACCTGGGCCGCGACGAACTTCAGCCGGTCGGCGGGGAGCTTCTTCTCCGCGGCGGCCACCCGCGCGTCCTTGAGCAGGATGCGGATGTCGTCGTGCACCGCCCACATCACCTTGCTCGGCCCGGCGACGCCCTTGGCCTCGAGCACCGGGAAGAGCTGGTTCTCCTTGCGCAGGTAGTGGCGGTCGACCTCGGCGAGGCGCCCGAGCAGCTCCGAGACGCGCGCGGTCTCGGCGTTGGGGTCGGCGATCGCCTCGAGAGCGGCGGCGATGCGCTCCACCTCGCGGTTCTCGCGCATGAGCGTGTGCACGGGGTGCCCCGCCGGCAGGCCGGGGACCGCCTTCTGGTCGAGCGACTCCTTGAAGACCTCGACGTGCACGGAGCAGAGGCGCTTGACCTCGTCCTCGGGAAGCCCCTCCTTCATGAGGGACTGCTCCATCCTGCCGATCTCCCAGGGGGCGACGTCCTTGATCAGCTCGCGAAAGCGCTCCTTGGCGGCGCCGACGTCCCCGCCGTCGTGCAGCTGGCGGATGATGCCCTTGAGCGTCTCCTGGCGGGCGTCGGCCGTCTCGCGCTCCCCCGCGACGCCCGGGCGGGCGCCGGTGCGCCGCTCGATCTCGTCCGCGAGCGCCGCGAGCAGCTCGGGCAGCTTGGCGCCGCCCATGACCGCGGCCTTGGAGAGGGTCGCGAAGCGTCCGACGGTCTTCCACATCAGGGGGTTGTCCAGCGCCTTGAAGTGCGGGTTGTAGGCGATCAGGAACTCCTTCATGAACGGGTAGGCGGCGAGGAAGTCCTTGAGTTTCGTGTCCGGCCCGAGCACCATCTGCGTCCCCTCCCTGGGTGGTTGCCTCCAAGATAGGTCTGGCCGGCGCGCCGCGCATTGACTCGCGTCAAGTCGCGACATACCATGCGCCGCGTGAAGAAGAGTGTCGTCGCGATCCTCCGCACCTCCCCGGCCACGGTCCTGGAGGACTACCACCGGCTGATGAACCTCGCCGGCTACCGGGACGTCATCGCCCGGGAAGCCGACACCGCCCTCAAGATCAACATCAGCTGGCACTTCTTCTACCCGGGCAGCTCCACGACGCCCTGGCAGCTCGACGGGGTGATCCGCGCCATGAAGCGCGACGGCTACGACCCGGCGCTGATCCACGCCTGCCACAACCGCACCGTCGTCATCGACGCGCATCTCGGCGAGCGCGAGAACAAGCAGCTCGCGGTCGTCGAGAACCACGGGCTGCGCAACATCCACCTCTACGAAGGCGACGTGGCGTGGGTCAACGTCCGCGACGCCGTCGGGGACCTCGCCGACAAGTTCCTCTGCCTCAACCAGGTCTACCCGCAGGGGTTCATGATCCCGAAGCGCTTCATCGGCGAGAACATCATCCACCTGCCGACGGTGAAGACGCACGTCTTCACGACGACCACCGGCGCGATGAAGAACGCCTTCGGCGGGCTGCTCAACGAGCACCGGCACTGGACGCACCCGGTGATCCACGAGACGCTCGTCGACCTGCTGATGATCCAGAAGAAGATCCACCGCGGCATCTTCGCGGTGATGGACGGGACCTTCGCCGGCGACGGGCCCGGCCCGCGCTGCATGGTGCCGCATGTCAAGAACGTGCTGCTGGCCTCGGCCGACCAGGTGGCGATCGACGCGGTGGCGGCCAAGCTCATGGGCTTCGAGCCGCTGCGCGACCTGAAGTTCGTGCGCCTCGCCCACGAGGCGGGCCTCGGCTGCGGCGACCCGCGCGAGATCCAGATCGTCGGCGACGCGGACGCGGCGCGCGAGAACTGGCACTTCGTCGGCCCCTTCGAGAAGATGACCTTTGCCAGCCGCATGCAGCACAAGATCTACTGGGGGCCGCTCAAGCGCCCGGTCGAGTGGTCGCTCAAGACGTTCCTGGCGCCCTGGGCCTACGCGGCGAGCGTCGTCTACCACGACTCCTTCTGGTACCCGACGCACCAGCGGCGCGTGCACGACATCCTGCACAGCGACTGGGGACGGCTCTTCCACCACTGGGAGCAGAAGCAGCTCCCGCCCGCCGACCTGGCGACGCCCGGCTGGGCCGACCCGGGGCCGGATCCGGCCGAGCTGCGCCCCGAGGGGCTGCGCCTGTTCCGCCAGTCGCTCGGCATCCTCGGCACCTGCCTGCGGGAGGCGCCCGAAATCTCCGCGCGCCGCCGGCGAAAGGCTGCAGCCGCGCGAGGCTGATATAATCCGTTCCCGGAATTCCGGGGGAACATCGCAGGAGGCACGGACCGTGGCGCATGACCCGACCGCCGCCGAGACCGCGTGGATCGACGCCTCCTCCGATCCCGCCAAGGCCGCGCGCTTCGTGCAGATCGGCGCCGCCTTCAACCTCCTCGACGTCGGGCTGCTGGCGCCGCTGCTGGCCGGGCCGTGCTCCTACGGCTCGCAGTCCGTCCTCGAGGAGCTACGCGGTGCGGCCGCCGTCACGGCATACTTCACCGAGAAGTTCGACGCCCTGCGCGGCGCCGGCGCCGAGCACCTCGTGACCGCGGAGCTGGCCGCCGACCCCGGCGGACGCCCCTGCACGCTGCTGCGCCAGCGCGCCAGCGCCTACGGCCGCCCCGGCCTCGGCACGATCGCCGGCTACCACCGGATCTCCCTGACGCCGGACGGCCGGATCGCCCAGCTCTTCCTCGTGACGTCGGTGCCGCCGCCCGGCGAGTGCCGCGGCGCGGGGTTCTTCCCCGGTCTCACGGAGGAGCAGGTGCGCCAGGCGCGCGAGCACGAGGGCGAGCGCATCCCGCTGAGCCGCGAGGTGACGATCACCCTGTTCGCGATGCCGCGGGTGAGTGCCTGCGACGAGATGGCGCGGGACCTCCAGGCGCTGGCGCCCGACTTCGCGCCGGCGCGGTTCCGCCTGGTCACGCCGAAGGACCGCGAGGCCTGCATCGAGCACGGCGTGACCGGCTTCCCGACGCTGCTGGTGACCTGGCGCGGCGCGACCGTGCGCGTGCTGGACGGGTACCACAGCAACGAGCGCGTGCGGGCGGCCCTCGCCGATCTGTTCCAGGCGCCGGAGTGACGCCGGAGCCGCGCCCTACCCCAGGACCTCGCGCACCTTCGCCGCGAACTCGGCCAGGCCGAAGGGCTTCTTGAGCAGCGTCTCGGTGCCGGTCCACCGCGGCCGCGCGTCGAAGGCCCCGGCCGCGTAGCCCGAGATGAACAGGCGCCGCGCCCGCGGCCGGATCCCGGCGATCCGCTCGGCGAGCGCCAGACCGTCCATGCCCGGCATCACCATGTCCGTCACCAGCAGGTGGATCTCGCCGGCGTGGGTCTCGGCGAGGCGGACGGCTTCCTCGGGCGAGGCGGCGTCGAGCACGGTGTACCCGAGGGTGCGGAGGAGCTCGGCGACCACCACGCGCACCGAGGCCTCGTCCTCGGCGAGCAGCACGGTCTCCGTTCCGCCCGCGAGCCGCCCGCCGGCCGCCGTGGCGGGGGCGCCGGCGTCGGGGGCCTTCGACCGCGGCAGGTAGATCGAGAAGACGGCGCCGCGGCCCGGCTCGCTCGTGACGTCGACGATGCCGCCGCTCTGGGTCACGATGCCGTAGACGATCGAGAGCCCGAGCCCCGTGCCCTCGCCGACGGCCTTCGTCGTGAAGAAGGGCTCGAAGACGTGGGCGAGCGCCTCGCTCGTCATGCCGCAGCCGTCGTCGCTCACGCGCAGCAGGACGTAGTCGCCGGGAGCGCAGCCGGCCCGCGCCCCGCAGAACGCCTCGTCGAGGACGACGTTGCGCGTCTCGATGCCGATCCTCCCGCTCCCCGCGATGGCGTCCCTCGCGTTGACGCAGAGATTCGCCATGATCTGGTCGACCTGCGTCGGGTCCATGTGGACGCGCCACAGCCCGGGCCCCGGGTCGAATGCGACCTCGATCTCCTCGCCGATGAGCCGGCGCACCATCTTGAGCATCCCGTCGATCGTCGCGTTCAGATCCAGCACCCGCGGGGCGCCGGTCTGCTTGCGCGCGAACATCAGCAGCTGGCGCGTCAGCTCCGCCGACCGCTCGGCCGCCCTCTGGATGTCGCAGAGCCTGTCCCGCAGGCTTCCGCCCGCCGGCGCCTGGAGCAACGCCAGGTGGACGCACCCCGTGATCGTCTGCAGCATGTTGTTGAAGTCGTGGGCGACCCCGCCGGCGAGCCTGCCGACGGACTCGAGCTTCTGCGCCTGCCGCAGCTGCGACTCGAGCAGCGCGCGCTGCTCCTCCTCCCGCTTGCGCGCGGTCATGTCCCGGGTCAGCCCGAGGACCGCCTCGACCTCGCCGGCGGCGTTGCGCAGCGGCACCGCCCGCGTCTCCATCCACCGGCGCGTGCCCTTGAGCCCGGTCATCGCGAACTCGAGCGAGCCGCTCCCGCCCGCGAGGACCTGCTCGGTCAGCGCCGCGAACGCCGCGCGGTGCTCGGGAACGACGAGGGACTGCGCCGGCTTCCCGAGGACGTCCTCCAGCCGCTCGGCCTCGAGCATCGCGAGCCCCGCCGGGTTCATGTAGGTCAGGAACCCGCCGGGCCCGAGGGTCTTCACGCACTCCGGCTCGTTCTCGATGATCGAGCGGGTGAAGCCCAGGTTCCGCACCAGCGCGCGCTCGGCCGTCTCGCGCTCGACGATGCGCTTGCGGACGAACGGCGCACCGGCGAGCAGCCCCACGACCCCGATCGCCCAGACCAGGCCGAAGTGCCTGACCTCGGCGACGAGGTGCTCGCGCGTCACGCCCGCGAAGGCCGACATCGGGATCGCGACGCTCAGCCCGCCGCGCAGATCCCCCACGCGGTAGCCCTGGGCGGCATGGCACTTGAGGCAGGGCGGGTCGACGCGCAGCGGCTGCATCAGCCGGTAGCACGGCTCTCCGTCGAGCTCCGTGATCTCCCCGAACTCGGTCGCGCCCTGCTCGAAGGCCGCGAGCGCCTTCCGCTCCCAGGCGTCGGGAGCGTTTTCCCCCCGCAGGGGCCTGGTGCTGGTGATGTGGGCCCAGATCCCCCGGGACCGCCCCATCTCGTTGACCTGCCGGGTCATGTACGCCGGGTTCACGAGCGTCAGCTTCTTTCCCGACGGGGTGACCAGGTCCCGCTCCGTGACGGACGCCAGCAGGGGGTTCGGCGGCGTTGTCTCGTCGGAGGGGACGTAGACCCCGCCGTGGCCCGCCACCCACTGACGGTACAGGACGTCCTTCTGCATCCCCTCGGCGGCCTCGATCCGGGCGAGGTGCGCGATGTTCTGCCGGGCCTCGCGAAGGTGGTATCCGAGCGAGCCGGCGCTGATGACAGTCCAGCCGAGGATGACGAGGGCGACCACGCGGTTGAATTCCGCGACGCTCGATGGGCGCAGAGCGCCCCCGCTCGGATCAGGAAGCCGCTCCAGCATCCCCCCTCCCCAGATCGTGCCCACTTTCACATTCTGACCAATTGGCGCGGTCAGCGCAACAGCCGGCGCGGGCCGGCCGGCGTTTCGATCCCCTCGCGGATGACCAGCCGCTCGCCGGCGCGCACGCCGTCGCGGTGCACGCGCGGGTCGACGCGCCCGCCGCCGCGCCGGATCGTCGTGCGCCGCGGATAGCGCGCGGCGAGGTAACGCTCGAGGCGCGGATCGACGCCCGTCCGCACGACCGCCTCGCCCACACCCGGGCTCTTCCCCGAGCGCTCGAGCTTCCCGCGGAACCCCTCGATCGCGCCGCAGGCAAAGTCCGTCCGCCGCCGTGCGCCGAGCCGCCGGCCGCGGTTGTAGCGCTCCCACTCCGCGTCGATGTGGCGGCGCACGAAGTCGTACGCGTAGCCGGCGAGGCGCACCTGCGCCGGCGCGCCGCTGAGCTCCAGCACGGTGCCCATCCGGGCGCGGCCGCGCACCCACGCCGGCACCCAGATGCCGTAGACCTCCCAGGCGCTGGTCACCAGCGAGGCCAGCAGGTACGCGTCGCGGCCGTGGCGCAGCGCCGGCTCCCCCGCGAAGACGCTGACGAAGCCGCGCTCCTCGCCCCGCGGGTCGACCTCGTGGCGCCGCGCGTACTCCCGCGCCCGCAGCAGCGCCAGCTCCGCCTCGTGGCGGTTGCGACTGGAGGCGAGCGCGAGCAGCTTGCGCACCCGCGCGAGCACCGCGGCGCGCGCCGGGTCGGTCTCGCCGGCGACGCGGTCGGCAAGCGACACGAACTCACCCGAGGCGGCCGGATCGGCGCCGAGCAGGCGGCAGGCCTCGCGGAACGTCGGGCCGTGCGCGGTCTCGCCGCGGCCGCCGAGCGCCTCGTCGGCGACCTGGTGCGCCGCCTCGTGGCGCAGCAGCTCGCGCACCTCGTCCCAGCCGCGCGCGAGGGCAAACCCGCGGCTGACGCGGATCTCGCGGCGCGCCGCATCCCACGCGCCGAGCCTTCCTGCGGCGTCGCTGAGCGCGAAGTGCGGCGGTCGCAGCCGCCCGCGCAGCGGCCGCGGCAGCCGCGACACGACCTCCTCCCACTCGGCGGCAAGGCCGAGGAGGATGTCGCGGTCGAGGTCGGGACCCGCCGCGGCGCTCACCCCGTCGCCTGCTCCGCGCCCGGCTCGAGACGAACGCCGAGGATGGTGTTGAGCGGTTTCACGGGCGGGGAGCGTACGCCTATTCCGCGCCCGACGCACCCCTTGATTTTCGCCTCCAGAGCTCGTAGGGCGGCACGCTCCACGCGGGGCGGTACTCGGCGAGGATCGCGCGGTCGAGGACGTCCGCACCGCCCGGCGAGTCTGGCTCAGACTGGCAGCTAAGCGGGGGGAAGGTCAATCCGTCAGCAGGAAGTATCGCTCTCCAATTACCTTCTTCTAAGCTCCTCGATCTTCTCGTCGGCCCATTTCCTTGTTCCCACGTCTTCCATCTCTCCGCTTAACATCGCCACCCTCCTCCATTCTTCCACGGCGTCTTCACAACCATGACCGTTCTTCCTGCATTCCTCTGAGAGGACTTCCGCATAGTCTATTCGAATTACCAAGTTCTTCGGCTCGAGGCTGACGGCTTTCGCATAGAGCTGCGTTGCGCGCTCGAATTTCTTCTCGACGATGAGTGGGCCACGGTAGTAGAGAGAGCCGAGATAGGCCAAAGCAAAGACGTCCTTGTCGTCAATAGCGAGAGCTTTCTGAAGCGCCTGCTCAGCGTCTGCTGACCTTCCAACCTGGCTAAGTGAAAAACCGAGCATCGCGAGCGCTTTCGCGTGAGAGGGATCCAGGGAGACGGCCTGCTCCAGTTCTGCCACGGCCTCCGTGAACCGGCCTGCCAAGGCGTAGCTCCTTCCGAGTTCATAGCGCAATCCCGAATCGGAGGGATCTTGGAGACTCCTCCTTCTCAGCGCTGCGATTTGCGATCCAATACGCTCAAGCGTTACTGGATCACGGTCGGGCATAAGAAG
Organism: bacterium; assembly: GCA_036524115.1. NCBI lineage: Bacteria > bacterium. The sequence goes on from DATDCY010000117.1 coordinate 24,150, forward strand.
CGTACCTGCACCCCCAGCTTCTTGAGCCACACATACGTGCAAACTCATCAACAGCAACAAAGAAGGCACTAGCAGGGCGATCACCAACCAACCTCTCTTTGAGCCGAGTAAGCGCTATCTTCCCAAACAATGTCTGCTTCCGCGTTAACTTGCTTTGATGCCTGATTCATCACTCACCACCGGGATAGTCACGAGGATCTATCGGCTCCGCCAAACCACTATATTCACGACAACCTGCTGGGATGGGAGGGCGCGGCTCGAGGCAGTTGTAATATCGTCTATAGGGACGCCCATTGCAGATGATGTGCATGTAGCATGCATCCCTCGGTTTCGGGGGCTTCTCGGGGCAAACACCGTAGAGCCCAAGTGGATCGATGAAGTTCACGGGGTCCGACGTCGTGTAGGCGTACAGGTTCTTCCCGCCGGCAAAGTCAATCGGGTCCTTCGCCACGAACCGCCCCAACTCCGGCGAATAGTCGCGGTGGCCGAACCGCACGAGCCCCGTGTCCCTGTCATGCAGCCCACCCGCAAACCCAAACGGCACCGTGAGCCCCGGATTCGTGTCCGCGATGATG
>DATDCY010000118.1 GCA_036524115.1 bacterium
GCTACGCGACCCACATATTCCGGTGCCCATGCCAGCAGCTCCAGTGCCCACAGCAAATTGGCATGCAAGCATGCTCCGTGATCGCCTTCCTCTTCAAATAGATCGCATACCTGCGCCGCCGCGGCGCGCGGACAGCTCGAGCCCGTCGGCGCGCCACTCGATGCGCTCGAGGCCGGCGGCCTCGCCCGCCAGGCGCAGCCGCGCGACCCAGAGCAGGTTGCGCGCCGCCTCGGGAAGCGGGCCGTAGCGCTCGCGCAGTTCGGCCGCGGTGTCGTCGAGCGCCGCGGGGTCGGCCGCGGCCGCGATCCGCTTGTAGAGGTCGAGCCGCTGGGGCGTTTCCGCGACGTAGCCCGGCGGGAGCACGGTCGGCAGGGCGACCGCGACCGCGGTCGGATGCCGCTCCGGCGCCGCCTCGCCCTGCAGCTCGCGGATCGTGTCGCGCAGCAGCTGCGCATAGAGCTCGAAGCCGAGCGCCGCGATGTGCCCCGACTGCTCGTAGCCGACGATGTTCCCCGCGCCGCGGATCTCCAGGTCGTAGAGCGCGATCTGGAAGCCGGCGCCGAGGTGGGAGTACTCGCGCAGCACCTCGATGCGCCGGCGCGCGGTCGGCGAGAGGGCCTCCTCGCCGGGGACGAGCAGGTAGGCGAACGCGCGGTGGCGCGAGCGGCCGATGCGCCCGCGCAGCTGGTAGAGCTCCGCGAGGCCGAAGGCGTCGGCGCGGCTGACGAGCATCGTGTTGGCGTTGGGGATGTCGAGCCCCGACTCGACGATCGAGGTCGAGACGAGCACATCGACCCGCCCCTCGCGGAAGGCCGTCATGACAGCGGCCAGCTCGCGCTCGGCCATCTGCCCGTGCGCGACGCCGATGCGCGCCTCGGGCACGAGGCGCCCGAGCCAGTCGGCGATGCGGAAGATGCTGCGCACGCGGTTGTGGACGAAGAAGACCTGTCCGCCGCGGGCCAGCTCGCGGCGCACCGCCTCGGCGACGAGGGCCGGCTCGAAGCGCGCGATCGTCGTCTGGATGGCCAGGCGGTTCTCCGGCGGCGTCGCGACCAGCGAGAGCTCGCGCAGCCCCGAGAGCGCCAGGTGCAGCGTGCGCGGGATCGGCGTCGCGGTCAGGGTCAGCACGTCGACGTGGGCGCGCAGTCGCTTGAGCGCCTCCTTGTGGCGCACGCCGAAGCGCTGCTCCTCGTCGACGATGAGCAGCCCGAGGTCGGGGAAGGTCACGTCCGTGCCGAGGATGCGGTGGGTGCCGATGAGGATGTCGACCTCGCCGGCGGCCAGCGCCGCCAGCACGCGGCGCTGCTCCTTCGGCGTCACGAAGCGGCTGAGGTGCGCGACGCGGGCGGGCCACGGGGCGAAGCGCTCGGAGAAGGTCGTGAAGTGCTGCTGGGCGAGCACCGTGGTCGGGGCGAACAGCGCCACCTGCTTGCCGTCCTGGATCGCCTTGAAGGCCGCGCGCATCGCGACCTCGGTCTTGCCGTAGCCGACGTCCCCGCAGACGAGCCGGTCCATCGGGTGCGGGCGCTCCATGTCCGCCTTGGTCTCCTCGGCCGCCCGCAGCTGATCCTTCGTCGGCGCGTACTCGAAGGCCATCTCGAACTCCGCCTGCCACGGGGTGTCGGCGGCGAACGCGTGCCCCGGCGCGTGGCGGCGCAGCGCGGCCAGCTCGAGCAGCTCGCGCGCCATGCCGAGGATCGCCTTCTTGGCGCGCTTCTTCGTCGTCGCCCAGCCGCGGCCGCCGAGCCGGTCCAGCGGCGGGCGCGCCCCCTCGGCCGCGATGTAGCGCTGCAGCCGGTCGAGCGCGCTGACCGGGACGTAGAGCTTCGCGTCGTCCTGGTAGAGCAGGAGCACGAACTCGTCCTCGCCGTCCCCCGCGGGCAGCCGCACGAGCCCGCCGAAACGGCCGATGCCGTAGTCGACGTGGACCAGCAGGTCGCCGGGGCGCAGCAGCGCGAAGTCCGGCACCAGCCCGCCCCGAGGCGCCGGCTCGGCCGCGGGGGCGCGCGCGCGCGTGCCGAAGAGGTCGTCCTC
>DATDCY010000119.1 GCA_036524115.1 bacterium
CGCGGGCGCGCGCCTCGGCCAGCGCCGCGTCCACGCTCGCGCGCAGCGCCGGCGCCGCCTCGGCGAAGGTCTCGTTCGGCAGCTCTCGCGCGCGGGTCAGCTCCTCGCGGACCTTGAGCCCCAGCAGCGTCTCGAGCGGGACCCCGTCCTTGAGCGCCCGCTGCACCTCGCGGTGGAAGTGCAGCAGCGCGCCGAGCAGCAGGTGCTGCTTGGCCGGCGGGCAGAAGCCGTCCACCTCGTGGTAGGCGTTCTGCGCGAGGAACCCCTCGCGCAGCAGCTTGGCGGTCTCGAGCACGAGGCGGTCGGCGTCGGGGATCGCGTCGGCGCCGACGAGCTGCACCACCTCCTGGAGCTCCTCCTCCTTCTGCAGCAGCGCCATCGCCTCGCGCCGCTGCGCGGCCCAGCCCGCGCCGGCCTCGCGCTCGAAGTGCGCGCGCAGGCTCTCCGTGTAGAGGCTGTAGCTCATCTTCCAGTTGATCGCCGGGAAGTGGCGCCGGTGGGCGAGCGAGGGGTCCAGGCCCCAGAAGCACCCCGCGACGCGCATGGCCGCCTGGGTCACCGGCTCCGAGAAGTCGCCGCCCGGCGGGCTGATCGCCGCGACGAGGCTCACCGAGCCGACGCGCTCGCTCTCGGCCAGCACGGCGGCACGGCCGGCCCGCTCGAAGAAGCCCCCGAGCCGGGTCGCGAGGTACGTCGGGTACCCCTCCTCCCCGGGCATCTCCTCGAGGCGCGAGGAGATCTCGCGCAGCGCCTCGGCCCAGCGCGACACCGAGTCGGCCATGAGCGCGACGCGGTAGCCCATGTCGCGGTAGTACTCGGCGAGCGTGATCCCCGTGTAGATCGAGGCCTCGCGCGCTGCGACGGGCATGTTGGAGGTGTTCGCGACGAGGATCGTGCGGTCCATGAGCGGGCGCCCCGACGCCGGGTCGATGAGCTTCGGGAAGTCGGTGAGGACCTCGGTCATCTCGTTGCCGCGCTCGCCGCAGCCGACGTAGACGATGATGTCCGCGGCGGCGAACTTCGCGAGCGTCTGCTGCACGACGGTCTTGCCGGTGCCGAAGCCCCCCGGGATGACGGCCGTGCCGCCGGCGGCGGCCGGGAACATCGTGTCGAGGATGCGCTGGCCCGTGATGAACGGCACCTCCGGGTCGAGCTTGCGGCGCACCGGCCGCGGCAGGCGCACCGGCCAGCGCTGCAGCAGCGTGAGCACGCGGCCGTCCTCGAGCATCACCGCGGGCTCGTCCACCGTGAGCGGGCCGGGGCGCACCTCGGCGATGGTCCCGGAGATGCCCGGCGGGACGAGGACCCGGTGGCGCACGGCGGCCGTCTCGCGCACGGTGCCCAGCAGCCATCCGGGCGCGACCGGCGTCCCCGGCGCCACCGCGGGCTCGAAGGGCCAGCGGCGCTCGCGCGACAGCGCCGGCACGTTGACGCCGCGCGCGAGGAAGTCGCCGGCGCTCGCGCGGATCCCCTCGAGCGGGCGCTGCACCCCGTCGTAGAGCGAGGAGAGCAGCCCCGGCCCCAGCTCCGCCATGAACGGCCGCCCCGTCCCCTCCACCGGCTCGCCGAGGCCGAGCCCCGCGGTCTCCTCGTAGACCTGGACGGTGGCCACGTCGCCGCGCAGGCGGATGATCTCCCCCATGAGGCCGAGCCTGCCGACGCGCACCAGGTCGTACATGCGCGCCCCCTCGAGGCCGCTGGCGTCGACGGCCGGCCCCGAGATCCGCACGATCCGCCCGCTCACGGCCGCCCCCCCTCCTGCCGCGTGATCCGCATCTGGAAGCCGATCGCCCGGCGGATGAGCGACTGCACGTACTCCTGCGTCATCTCCTCGCGCTGCCACGCGGCCGAGAGCGGCAGCGGGATGACGATCGGCACGCTGAGGCGCTCGAGCCGGCGGCGCATCGTCTCGCTGAAGCCGTCGAGGAAGCGCTGCGCCACGATGATCAGCGAGCACTCGCCGGCGTCGATCTGCGCCCGCAGCTCGCGCTCCGCCTCCTGCGCGGTGGCCACCGCCACGGCGTCGAGGCCCGCGAGGCGAAAGCCGACGGCCGAGTCCTGGTCGGCGATGACGCGGCAGGTCTTCATCGCGCCACCGTCTTCAGCCTTCGGCGATCATGAGCGCCTCGACCTCCGCGCGCGGGAGCGCGGCGTGCTTCCCGCGGGCGATGAGACGCAGGTTGGTGATCTCGTTCATCTTGCGCCAGAGATACGAGATCGTGAACGCGATCGACAGCGGCGCGCCCGCGCCGAGGCGCATCGTCGCGCGGACGAAGCAGGACTGCAGCGCGCGGTCGAGCGCGAAGAGCCGGCGCGGCTCGAGCTGCCGCGACGCCTGCCCGGCGAGGCAGTCGGCGTACGGCGAGCGCGGCAGCGCCGCGAGGAACTCGGCGACGCTCCGCGTGGCGCACAGCCGGCCGAAGACCTCGCGCCCGATCGTCCTGCCGCCGGGGATGAACGCCTCGTCGACCTCGGCCGGCGTCGCGCCGTGGTGCATCGCCCGCAGCGCGTAGCCGATGAGGATCACGTCGATCTCGCGCCGCAGCTGCCCGGCCACGACGGCGTCGTCCGGCTCGCCCGGGTCGAGCGAGCGCAGGCCCGCGGCGAAGAAGGCGCGGTCCATGGCGGTCTCCAGCACGTGCAGGTCGTTGCGGTCGCGGTAGACCGGGAAGGCGTCGCGCAGCGCCGCCGCGTACGGCAGCCGCCACTGGGCGAGCAGGTCCAGGGCGCCCTTGACGTCGCCCTGCCGCACCAGCTCCTTGAGCGCGGCCTCGTCGAGCCGCCCGAACGGCACGGTGCTCCCCATGATCCGCTCCAGCTCGACGTGGGCGTGCAGGCCGCGCAGCACCGTCTTGACGTTGAACAGCTCCCAGCGCCCGAGGACGAGGCCCAGCAGGTGCCGCGGCCGGCCGCCGGCGAGGCGCACGACGTGGTCGATCGTGCGCTGGAAGTCCAGGCGCAGCCCCTCCTCGACGCCGGAGATCCCCTTCGCCGCGGCCAACGCCTCGGCGACCGCCGCGCCGTAGGACGTCGAGCCGAGGAACGCGGTGAACTCCTCGAGGGACGCGGCCCCCAGCGCCAGATCCAGGTCGCGGCGCGCGACGAGCTGCCCCTGGAGGGCGCGCACGCGGGCGTTGACGTAGCCGAGATCCTCGATCACGGCCGCGCCCCTTCCGCGCCGAAGAGCAGCCGCCCCGCCTCCTGGAGCAGCAGCGGCCGGGCGTCCTCGAGGCGGTCCGCGAGGCCGTTGCGCACGACGCAGCGGCCCTCGGGGCCCAGCAGCGCCTCGACGCCGCCGAGCGGGAGGGGGGCCGTCTCGATCGCCGCCTCCGCCGACCGGCGCCGGAGGATCTCCTCCACGGCCCCGCGGTCCTCGGGGCGGCAACGGATGGTGACGGGGCCCGCGGCGTCCTCGAGGCATTCGTCGACAAGTCGGGCGAGCAGCGCTTCGTAGGCGGGGGTGCCGCGAAGGCCGACCAGGCGCTCCTCGAGCCCGCGCAGCGCCGCCGCGATGACCTCC
>DATDCY010000120.1 GCA_036524115.1 bacterium
GGTGGCTCGTCTCGCACGGCCTGGCGATCCGCCGCCTCGCGAGCGGGCCGAGCGGCACCGTCTTCGTCGACGACGCCGGCCGCGACTGGTTCCCGCTGGACCCGCGGCGGCTGGACGTGCCGCTGGCGCGCGTCGCCCCGGCGCTGCGGCAGGCGGTCGTCGCGGCCGAGGACCGCCGCTTCTGGAAGCATCCCGGGATCGACCCGATCGCCGTGGGGCGCGCCCTGGTGCACAACGTCCGCAGCGGCGAGGCGGTCGAGGGGGCGAGCACGATCACCCAGCAGCTGGCGCGCACGCTGTTTCTCTCGCGCGAGCGCACCCTCGTGCGCAAGCTGCGCGAGGCCGCGCTCGCGCTGCTCATCGAGGTGCTGCTGCCGAAGGAGCGCATCCTCGAGCTCTACCTCAACCGCGTGCCCCTCGGGGCGGTCCACGGCGTCGAGGCGTTCGCGCGCGAGACCTTCGGCAAGCCGGCCGCCGACCTGACGCTGGCGGAGGCGGCCATGGTGGCGGGCATCATCCGCGCGCCCTCGGCGCTCGGGCCGCGGGCGCACTACGAACGGGCGCTCGCCGGTGCCGGCCGGGTGCTCGCGCGGATGCGCGCCGACGCAATGGTGACGCCGGAGCAGGAGCGCGCGGCGCTCGCGGAGCGGCCGCGCATTGCCGCGGGGCCGCCGCCGGGCGACGTGCGGTCGGGCTGGGCGCAGGACTATCTGCGCCGCATCTTTCGCGACCAGGTCGGCGACGAGGACCCGCCTGGCTGGCGCGTGCGGCCGACGCTTTCGTCGGCGCTGCAGCGCGCGGCCGAGGCGACGGTGGCCGGCGGACTCGCGCGCATCCGACGCCCCGGGCTGCAGGCGGCGTTGGTCGCCCTCGAGCCGCGGGACGGGAGCGTGCTGGCGCTCGTCGGCGGCGCGGACTACGACGCGTCGAGCTACAACCGCGCGGTCCTGGCCAGCCGCCAGCCCGGCTCCGCGTTCAAGCCCTTCGTCTACGCGGCGGCGCTCGACAACGGGGACTCGCCCGTGACCCGCGTCGCGGGCGTGGCCTCGCGCGCGTTCGCCGAGGAGCGCGAGCGGCTCGGCGTCTTCGTGGCGGGCGACGACCCGGCGGCGCAGATGACGTACCGCGAGGCGCTCGCCCACTCTGACAACGATGCGGCGCTCGCGGTGCAGCAGCGGGCGGGGACGAGGGCGGTGGCGACCCTGGCGCGCCGCCTCGGTCTGCCGGAGCAGCCGGCGGTGGACTCGCTGGCTCTCGGCACGGGCTCGGCGACGCCACTGGAGCTGACGGCGGCCTTCGCGTCGTTCGCCAACGGCGGCTTCTCCGTGCGCCCCCGCGCCATCGCCGCGGTGCTGGACCAGCGCGGCAAGACCGTGTTCGAGGAGGCGGTGACGCAGGCCGCGGTGCTCTCGCCGGGGGCTGCGTGGCAGACGCTCTCGCTGCTGCGGGAGGTGGTCGAGTCCGGCACCGGGACGGGCGCGGGCGACGTCGGCGCGCCTGCCGCGGGCAAGACCGGGACGACGGACGACTACCACGACGCGTGGTTCGTGGGCTGCGTGCCGGGCATGGCGATCGCCGTCTGGATCGGGTTCGACCGTCCGGCGCCGATCGGCCCGGAGGCCTACGCGGCGCGGATCGCCGTGCCGATCTGGGCGGAGTTCGCGCGCCGCGCCGTGAAGCTGCGCCCGCCGGCGGTCTTCGCGGCGCCGGACGGCATCGACGAGGTCGCGCTGTGCAGCATCTCGCACGTCGCGCCGACGGACGGGTGCCCGACGTACCTCGAGCAGTTCAAGAAGGGCGACGCGGTGCCGGAGGAGCTGTGCCCGCTGCACGCCGGTTCCCTGCGCCAGCGCATCGGGCGGGCCGTCGGCGGGCTGATCGACCGCATCCGGCGCTTCTTCGGCGGGCGCTGACGGACCGGACCGGGAGCCGTGCCGTCAAGTCTCCCCCCCCTCTGGCAAGGGGGCAGGGGGGATTTCTAGTCGGGTGGCTGTTCCCCGCCGGTGGCCGGCAGCGTGAACGTGAACGTCGACCCCTTCCCGACCTCGCTCTCGACGGCGATCGTGCCGCCGTGCGCCTCGACGATGCGGCGCGCGATCGCCAGGCCGAGCCCGGTGCTGCGCTCGCCCGCCACGGGCTTGACCGACCCGCGGTGGAACTCCTTGAAGATGGTGTTGAGCTCGTCGGCGGGGATGCCCGTCCCCTGGTCGGCCACGCTGGTGCGCACGAGCCCGGGCGGGCACTCGACCCGCACGGCGACGCGCGTCCCCTCGGCCGAGAACTTGACGGCGTTGCCGATGAGGTTGTTGAGCACCTGCTCGATGCGCGAGGGGTCGAAGGTTGCGGGGCAGGGGGCGTCGTCGTCCTCCACGACGACCTGGATCCGCCGCCGCTCGGCGAGCACCGCCTGCAGCCCGGCGACCCGGCGCACGAACTGGCGGAAGTCCGCCTCCTGGGGCCGCAGGTCGAGGTGGCCCGACTCGATGCGCGTCACGTCCAGCAGGTCGTTGATCAGGTTGAGCATGAAGCGGCTCTGCAGGGCGATCACCCGCAGGAACTCCCGCTCTCGCTCCCCGAGGCGCTTGGCCGGATCGCCCAGCAGGAACGAGGAGTACATCTCGATGACGGCGAGCGGGCTGCGCAGGTCGTGGGCCGCGACGCCGACGAACTCGTTCTTCTGGCGGTTGAGCTGCTCGAGCTCCCCGATCTTCTCGCGCAGCTGCAGCTCCTTGCGCTCGAGCGACTCGACCATGAAGTTGAAGGCGCGCGAAAAGTCCCCCATGAAGTCGACGCGCTGGCTGTAGTCGCCACGGGCCACCTGCTCGGCCTGCCAGGTCAGGTGCGTCAGGCGGGAGTGCAGCTCCTTGAAGGGCGAGGCCAGGAAGTTGCGCGTGGACGGGACGCTGACGCCCAGCTCGCCCCGCGAGAGCGGGCGCACGAACGCCAGGACCTCGGCGTGCTGCTCGATGACCTGGTCGACCCGGGCCGCCAGCTCGGCCAGCTCCGGGTCGCCGCCGGCGGCCGCCAGCGGCTCGGGGATCCGTCCCTCGCTCAGTGCGCGCAGACGCTCGGAGACCGCCCGCAGCGCCGCGCGCTCAGAGGGGTCCATCGCCGGTGCCGGCGGCGCGCCGGACCTCGAAGCGGCAGACGCGGTCGCCGCTCGCCCAGCAATCGACCTCGCGCGCGGAGAACTCCTCGCCGGTGTACTCCCGGAAGATCCCGGCGATGAAGCCCTCGTCGAACTCGCAGACGGTGTCGCCGGTCACGGGCAGCCCGGAGCAATCGAGGTCCTCGGCGACGGTGAGCGTGAACTCGCGCCGGTCGAGATCGGAGCGCTCCACCCGCAGGATGCCGATCCCCCACTCCCGCAGCGCGCGCTGCAGCGCGGCGAGGAAGGGGCCCGGCGGGAGCGTGCGGTCCAAGGCCCTGCGACAGAACTCCCGGCCGGCCGTGCGCCCGGCCTCGACCAGCACCCGCTGCGCCGCCTCCGGGCCGTGCGCGGCGGCGACGGCGTCGCGAAGCGTGAACTGGAGGAGCCGGTACATCGCCACGGGCACGTTCTGGCCGAGGTTGGGACGCCCCGCCGCGATGTCGCCGAGGTGCTCCCACGCGAAGCCTCGCGCCGCGTCGCCGGTGTCAGCCATCCTGCCCCTCCGCCGCCGGGTAACCGGGAAGAACCCTTCACTCCGTACGGTAAGTCCGCACTCTGGTGGCGTCAAGACGAGGAGGCGCTTCGCTTGTCGACCCTGATGATCCGGGCGACGTTTGCCACCGAATCCCTCGGGAAGCCGGTCGATCTGTCTTTTCGGCTTGTCCTATTCCACGCTGATTGCAGCTTCGAAGATGTCGGCGGGCGGTTCGTTTCTCAGCCATGGACGCCGATAGACCAATCGCAGACTGTCTTCCCCCTCTTGAAGTGCTTTGAACGTATAGGTTCGTGTTCCTCCACCGCCGACATGAACGCTGTCCTGGACAGCATGACCGCCGTCCAGGACATAGTCCTCGCCCACCTGCACGAGAATTGACTCGGCGCGGGACTCGAATTCCCAACCATAGCCCGTGGTGCCGTTTTCGCGGAGCGAGAGTCGCAGGGTGTCGCCTCTACGAAGCGTGAACCTTCCACCCGAATCGGCGTCGGTCAGCTCCAGAGAGGCATCGATGCCGTTTGCCGACGACCCACAAGCGGGAACAGACATGAGGATGATCAGCAGGAAGCACATCACGAAAGGATTCTTCTTCACGTGCCCTCCACGGCGACATCGTGAGCAGCGTGCCACGCCTCGCGCGCCAGCTCCTCCGGCGCCGTGACGCGGGGCGGGGCCTTAAGCCCGGGGGCCGCCCGCCGACAGGCGCCGGGTGAGCACGACCTCGTTGATCTTGCGTGCGCCGACCTGCACCGAGCGCCGCTGGCAGGGCTCCTCGTGGAACCGCGCGTTGCGGAAGAGGTGCAGCGAGCGGTCGTTGGCCGTGAAGATGTCCGCCTCGATGCGCTTGAAGCCGTGCGCCACCGCCCAGCGCACCGCGTAGCGCAGCATCGTCGAGCCGATGCCATGGCCGCGCCACTCCGGCACGAGGTGCACCCCCGCCGCGGCGGCGTCGCCCTTCGCGGCGCACAGGGGCATGTCCAGCAGGGCGAGCACCCCAACCACCTTGCCAGCCACGACGGCGACCAGGAAGAGGTTGCGGCTGCGATCGAGCTTCTCGAGATAGGCGCGCTCGGCGGCGGCGTCCTTGCCGTAGATCTCCATCAGCACGTAGCTGCGCTCATCGGAGCGCGACCGGACGGCGGCGATGATGCCCGCCGCGTCCTCGGGTCCTGCGGGGCGGAGCGTGACCTGGGTGGCGTCTGGCAGCCGGTACGACAGAATTTCGCGCATGGTGGCCTCCCTCTGGGAACGACCCTCGTATCTTAAGTATCGTTCGCCCCGCGGGGTTGTCAATCCGGCCGGCTCCGGCAGACGTCGGCAGACGCCGGCGCCCGGGCGCGCCCGCGCCGCTGCGCCCCCACGCCGTTGACAGGGCGGGCGCCCGCACGCCACACTTCCGGCATGGCTACGGGGGGACGGCGCGCGGCCGGGCACGACATCAACGCCTACCTTGCCCGGCACGTGCCGATCACGCAGGCGATGGGCATCCGGCTGCGCTCCTTCGGTGCCGACGGGGTGGTGATGACCGCGCCGCTGGCGCCGAACATCAACGACAAGGGGATCGCTTTCGGCGGGACCCTGGCCTCGATCCTCGCCCTCAGCGGCTGGGCGCTGGCCGACCGGCTGCTGCGCGACGCGGGCCTCGAGGCGGATGTGCTCATCGCGCTGGCGACCACCGAGTACCGGGCGCCGGTCGGGGGCGAGATCGTCGCGCACTGCCCGCTGCCGCCACAGGCGGAGATCGACGCGTTCATCGGCGCCTACCGCCTGCGGGGGCGCGCGCGCCTGAAGCTCGAGGCCTTCGTCGAGAGCGGCGGAGCGCGCGCCGCGCTCTTCCACGGGACCTACGTCGCCCGCAGGAAGGCCCCATCCGCGGGACCGTGAGGGGCGCCGGCCGCGCGCCGAGGGTCGTCATCGAGGGTTTGACTCCAAGCGCCGACAGCGCGAAAATCTCATCTCGCACCAGGTGAACCTCGGGCCGCGGTGTGTTCGTCCCTGCTTGACGAGGAGGGCCGGGCCGTGAAGCGTTGCCTCTTGATGCTGGCCGTGATCCTCATGAGTCCCGGGTTCGGTTGGACTGCTCACGTCGTCAGGCAGATCCCGATGACCTTTCGGACGACGCTCATCCCCGGGGTCACCTACGATTTCAGCTTCAGTGTGCACGACGGCCCGGACGAGGCCGCTGCCCGACTCTGGAGCGAGGGGCCGGTCGCGCTCACGGTGCGAGCCGACGGATCGATCACGCACCTTCTGGGGCGCATCCGTCCCCTTGGAGCCCCCGTCGATTTCACGCGGCAGCTGTGGGTCCAGTGGCGCGGCGGCGGTGAGACGCACCGGATCAGGATGCCCGTCGTGCCCTATGCGATGTTTGCCGTCGACGCCCTGCCGGGACCGCAGGGGCCGCGGGGCGAGACAGGA
>DATDCY010000121.1 GCA_036524115.1 bacterium
CACGAAGGCCTACGGGGCGCCGCCGGACGACGTCGCGGCGCTGACCTACGACGCCTTCGGCCTGCTCTTCACCGCGCTGAAGAACGCCGGGAAGACCGACCGCGAATCGGTGCGCAACGCCCTGGCCAGGCTCCCCGGCTATCCCGGGGTGACCGGCGACATGAAGTTCCAGGAAGGCTCCGGCGACCCGGTCAAGAGCGCGGTCATCCTCCAGATCAAGGGCGGCAAGTTCGTCTACGTGACGAACGCGCAGCCGTAGCCGGGGCGTGGGCCCCGCGCCGCCCGACGCCGACGACCGTGACCTCGTCCGGGCCGCCGCGTCGGGCGATGCCCGCGCCTTCGAGGAACTCTACCGGCGCCACCGCGACTTCGTGCTGCGGCTGGCGCGGCGCTTCGGTCTTGGCGAGCAGGACGCCCTCGACGTTCTCCAGGAGACCTTCCTCTACGTCTGCCGGGCGCTCCCCCGGCTGGAGCTGCGCGCCTCCTTCACGACGTTCCTCTACCCCGCGGTCAAGCACCTCTGCCTGAAGCGCAAGGGCTTTCTGGCGCGCTTCCTGCCGTCCGGGAGGCTCTTCGACGAGGAACCCGGGGTGCCAGAGCCGGCGGTCGCCCCCCGCGGCGCCGACGACTTCCCGCGGCTCGTCGCGGGTCTCCCCGACGGCCAGCGGGAAGTGGTGCTGTTGCGCTTCGTCGACGGGATGGAGATCGCGGAGATCGCGGCCGCGCTCGGCATCCCGCCGGGGACGGTGAAATCCCGGCTACATAACGCTTTGAACCGGCTGCGCGAGACGGTCGGGAAGTAGGGAACCGCTCCGGCTGCGCGCCCTGCTCCCCCAGGGGCGCATTTTTCCGTGAACCTTTTCCGCTCCTTCCGGACTTCATTGTCAGGAGCAGATGATGAACACCAACGCAGAAGCCGACGACAAGCACCTCGACCAGCTCGCGCTCGACGCGCTGCGGGTGGGGGAGGGGACGCCCGCGAGCGCCGAGCACGCGGCGGGCTGCCGGCGGTGCGGTGCCGCCCTCGCCGATCTGAAGCGCCTGGAGGCGCGGCTGCGGGAGGCGCAGCCGCCGCTGCCGGCCGTCCCGCCTGCGGTGGAGGTCCGCGTGTTCCGCGCCTACCGCGAGTCGGTGCGGCGGCGTATTCCGGCGCCGTTCCCGTCGCTGCTGCGCCGCTGGAGCGTGCCCGCGGCCGGCCTGGCCGCCGCGGCGGCGCTCGTGCTCTCGCTGCGGTTGGCGCCGCCTGTTTCGGACCGGGTCGAGCCGTCGCGGGAGCCGGCCCGCTCAGGGCCGGCCCCCACCGCCCCGGGGTCCACCGCGCCGGCGGCGCTCGAGGCCCCGCGCGCCGCGGCGGCCGTGGACATCGTGGACGCCTTCCGCCTCGCCAGGGCGCTGCGGGACGGGCGGCGGGTCGCCGCCGGCTGGGACGCGGACGGAAACGGGGCGGTGGACGGCGCGGACGTCGAGGCGCTGGCCCGCCGGGCGGTGGCGCTGTGAAGACCTTGAGGATCAGGGGCGCTTGTCGACTGTTGCTGTTGATCGCCCTGGTGCTTGTCGCGTTGACTGCCCCATCCGCCGCCCAGACCCGCTTCCGCACGTGGGCGCTGATCGTCGATTCCGTCGGCGAACCCCTCGCGGCCTGGCAGGTCGAGCTGGCGTATGACCCGGCGGCGGTGAAGATCGTCGGCGTCGAGGGCGGGCGGGCGCCGTGGCAAGCGGCTCCGCACTACGACCCGAAGGGACTGGAAGCGGGGCGGCTGGTCGTCGCGGCCTTCACCCTCGCGCCATATCCACCCCCGGGCGTCACACGCGTGGCGCGCATCCATGCGCAGGAGAGCGGGTTGGGAGAGCACTTCATTCGCGTGAAACTGACGGCCGCCGCGGACCCCGACGGCCGCCGCATCGGGGCGACGGTGCGCCTGGTCCCCGAGGAAGGAGAGCGGCCGTGAAGAAGATCGCGCAGTTCGTCCTCGTCCCGTGCACTCTCGCGGTCCTGCTGGCGACGCTGGCCGTCGGAGCGCCAAACGTGGCGCCGCCGAAGTGGGTCGCGGCGCTCTTCGTCGAGGCGCAGAACGCCGTCGGGCTGCGCTGGGAGCCCGTCCCCGGGGCGACCGGCTACAAGGTCCTGCGCAGCACGACCAAGGGGAAGGACCACAAGGAGATCGCCGCCGTCACCGTGCCCCAGCACTTCGACACGAAGATCGAGCGGGGGGAGACGTACTACTACAAGCTTCAGACGGTCGCGGGGGACGCGACCGGCCCCCTCTCAGAGGAGAAGGAGGTCGTCGTCCCGGGAATGGCGAAAAAGGTTGGAGAGGCGTGGGATGACTACCGGGAGCCACGGGCGGAGCTGCGTGCTGACCGGGCAGAGGCGACAGCCGCGGCAGCCCCCGCGGCCCTCGCCCCGGAGAGGAGCATGCTAATGTCGGCGCGGGGCGAGGACATCCCGATCAAGGCGGAACGACCCGCGCCGGTCCTGTCTGCGCCCGCAGCGAAGATGGCCGCCCCGGCCGGAAGCGGCCCGGCGCTGCGCGGCTGGTCCGGCGGCGGCCAGGGGCCGGCGGCGGCCGGCCCGACCTACGCCTCCTTCGGCGAGCCGTTCGACGAGGTCTGGGTGATCAGCCGCCCGGAGCGGCCGGCGGCGCCGGCGCCCGGCGAGTACGTCCCCGGCTGCGGCGAGCTGAGCGTCGAGCGCGACGGCAAGCGCCTCCCCTTCCCGCTGGAGCACACCGAGGTCGCGGCGAAGATCGCGGGCTACATCGCCACGGTCCGCGTCACACAGAAGTATCGCAACCCCTTCGACACGAAGATCGAGGCGGTCTACGTCTTCCCTCTGCCGGAGAACGCCGCGGTCAGCGACTTCGTGATGACGATCGGCGCACGTCGCATCCGCGGCATCATCCGCGAGCGCGAGGAGGCGCAGCGGATCTACGAGGATGCGCGCCGGCAGGGGTACCAGGCGGCGCTCCTGACGCAGGAGCGGCCGAACATCTTCACCCAGAAAGTCGCCAACATCGAGCCGGGCAAGGCGATCGACGTCGAGATCACCTACTTCAACACGCTCGCCTGGCACGACGATGCCTTCACCTTCGTCTTCCCGATGGTCGTCGGGCCGCGCTACAACCCGGCGGGGAGCACCGGCGGCGTCGGCGCCGTGCCGCGCGGCGCGGGCGGTGCCTCCGGGCAGGCGACGGAGATGCAGTACCTCGCGCCTGGCGAGCGCACGGGCCACGACATCGGCCTCTCCGTCGAGATCGATGCCGGGATGCCCATCGAGCGCCTCGAGAGCCCGAGCCACGTCATCGACGTTGCGGGTCGCGGCGGCGAGCGGGCCACGGTGCGGCTGCGCCGCATGGATTCGATCCCGAACAAGGACTTCGTCCTGCGCTACCGGGTGGCGGGCGAGCGCCCGCGCCAGGCGCTGTTTCTCCAGCGCGACGGCGCGGAGGGGTGGTTCACGCTGCTGCTGGCCCCGCCCGCGGGGCTCGAGCGCCTGGCGCGGCCGCCGCTGGAGATGGTCTTTCTCGTCGACACCTCGGGGAGCATGAACGGCTGGCCGATCGAGAAGGCGAAGGCGGCGCTGCGCCGGGCCGTAAAGAGCCTCTCGCCCGGTGACACGTTCCAGATCACCCGCTTCGCCGGCGACAACTCGCGCTTCCGCCCCGAGCCGGTGCCGGCGACGCCCGAGAACATCGCCGACGGACTCGCGTACCTCGACGGGCTGAACGGAAGCGGCGGCACCGAGATGGTGCAGGGGGTCCGCGCGGCGCTGGACGCCCCGCTCGACCCGCAGCGCTTTCGCATCGTCTCGTTCATGACCGACGGCTATGTCGGCAACGAGGCGCAGGTGCTCGCCACCGTGGGCGAGCGGCTCGGTAGCGCGCGGATCTTCAGCTTCGGCGTCGGCACCTCCGTCAACCGCTACCTCATGGAGGGGCTGGCGCGGGTGGGGCGCGGCGCGGTCGCGTACATCGGGGCCGGCGACTCGGACACCGAGGCGGTCGACCGGTTCTACGAACGCATCGCGCGGCCGGCGCTGACGGATATCGCCATCGACTGGGGCGGCATGCGCGTCGCCGACGTCTATCCCGAGCGCATCCCGGACCTCTTCGTCGGGAGACCGGTGATCCTGACGGGGCGCTTCACCGGCCTGGGCCGGACCACGATCGAGGTGACTGGCACCTCCGGCGGCGAGCGCGTGGTCCAGAAGCTCGCCGCGCAGCTCGACCGCAAGCAGCAGCACGAGGGGGTGCGCCGGATCTGGGCGCGCGCCCGCATCGCCGACCTCACCGACGAGGCGCTGCAGGCGGACGCGGTCCGGCAAGCCGACATCCGCGGCGAGATCAAGGCCACCGCGCTCACGCACGGGCTGGTCAGCGACTACACCGCCTTCGTCGCGGTCGACGCCACGCGCGTCACGGCGGGGGACGAGGGCGTGACCGTCGTGCAGCCGGTGCCGGTGCCCGAGGGGGTGCGCTACGACACCACGGTGGTGCCGTAGCGCCGGTGCGGAGCGGGGACGCGGGGCCCGCGCCCACGTGTTGCCGCTAGGCGGGGAAGCCCCTATCATGGCCGCGCCATGGCCGACGAACTCGCGCAGCGCTTCCCCGGCGTGCGCTTCTACAACCCTGCGCTCGTCGAGGTGCAGGAGGACGTCGCCATCGGCGCGGGCACGCGCGTCGGCACGTTCACGCTGATCCACGCCGGCGCCCGCATCGGCGCGGACTGCACGATCGGGTCGCACTGCAACATCCACCGCGCCGTGCTCGGCGACCGCGTCGCGATCCAGACCGGCTGCCACGTCACGCGCGGCGTGGTGATCGAGGACGACGCCTTCCTCGGCCCGGGGGTCGTCACGCTCAACGACAAGCTCCAGGGCGCGCCGCTGGCGTTCCCGCGCATTGGGCGGGCGGCCCGCGTCGGCGGCGGCAGCGTCATCCTGCCGGGGGTCGTCATCGGCGCCGGCGCGGTGGTCGGCGCCGGCAGCGTCGTGACGCGCGACGTTCCCGACGGCGCGGTCGTGCTCGGCAGCCCGGCGCGCCTGCGTCACCGCCCCGTCCCCGCGCCGGAATGAGCGCCGCCGCCGCGCGCCCGCCAGCGAGCCGGGACGCGAAAGTCATCGTCAACCTCGCACCGACCGGCGTGGTGCCCACGCGGGCGCTGACGCCGCACGTGCCGCTCGGCGTTCGCGAGATCGTGGCCGACGTCGCCCGCTGCGTGCGCCGGGGCGCCAACCTCGTGCACCTGCACGCGCGCGACGGCCGGGGGCGCCCCACATGGCGGCGCGAGGCGTACGCGCGGCTCATCGGCGGCATCCGCGAGCGGTTCCCCGACCTGCCCGTATGCGTGTCGCTCAGCGGCCGCGCCGGCGGGAGCATCGAGGAGCGCGCGGATGTACTGCGCCTCGGCGGCGACCTCAAGCCGGACCTGGCGAGCCTGACGCTCGGCTCGCTGAACTTCGCGCGGGAGGCGAGCGTCAACGACCCGGAGACGATCCGTCGCCTCGCCGAGCGCCTCGCGGAGCGCGGGATCAGGCCGGAGCTGGAGGTCTTCGACCTCGGGATGGTCAACTACGCGCGCTACCTCGCCGACCGCGGCTTGCTCACGCCGCCCTTCTATTTCAACCTGCTGCTCGGCAACGTCGCCACCGCGCAGGCGACGCCGGCGCACCTCGGGCAGATGATCGCGGGTCTGCCGGACGGCTCGGTCTGGACGGGTGCCGGCTTCGGGGAGCACCAGCTCCCGATGAACACGCTGGGGCTGCTCTACGGGAATGGCGCGCGCGTCGGCCTCGAGGACACGCTCTGGCTCGACGCCGGCAGACGCACGCTCGCGACCAACGAGATGCTCGTGGAGCGCGTCGCCGGCCTCGCCAGGACGTTCGGCAGGCGCATCGCGACGCAGGCGGAGGTGCGTACCCTGCTTGGTCTGATCCCGCGCTAGAGCGCCGACGCCCGCTTCAGTCCGCGGGCGGACGGGCGGAACCGAAGAGCGCGCGGCCGAGCGCCCGCAACGCGCCGCCGACCAGCGGCAGCCGGGTCGCGGCCGCCTGCAGCCGCAGCCCCGGCTCGCGCTGCATGCGCGCCAGCTCCCGCTGCGTTGCCGCCAGCAGCGCCTCAAGCCGCGCCTCCCGGTCGCGGCCGGCCGCCAGCGAGCGGCGCGCCTCGGCCAGCGCCTCCTGGGCCCGGTCCGCGGCGCGCCCGGTCTTGACCGCCGGCGCCAGCCAGCGCAGGTACGCGCCGGCGGCCGCCGCCAGGGCGGCCGGATCGGGGGGCGGGCGCGGGGCCGCCAGCACGGCCGCGTAGAGCGCGAGCAGCTCATCCAGGCGCCGTTGCAGATCGCCGGCGGTCCGCATCAGCGCCCGGACCCGTGTCGCGTCCGCCGCGTCGTAGCGGTCGATCTGGGCGCCGAGGTGCGCGGCCGTCGCGGGGTGCGTCAACGTCCGGAGTCCGAAGTTCTGCACGCGCAGCTCCTCGAAGGCGCCGCTCGTCACGAGCGGCCCGGCGCCGGCGAGGTCGCAGAGCACGACGGCGCAGCCGGTCGCCATCGCCTCCATCGCGGCGCGGGCCTTGGCGAAGACCAGGTCGTAGTCGCCGAGGACCTCCTCCGGCCGCTCGAGGACCCGCGTGCCAATCCCGGCCGCTTCCAGCGCGATCCCCCGCGCCGCGCAGGCCGCGCGGATCGCCGGCAGAAAGGTCCCCTCGCGCGCGGCGTTGCCGAAGGCCAGCGCCCGGCGCGGGCGCCCGGGCAGCGGCGGGCGGGGCGGAAAGCGCGCGAGGTCGACGAAGTTGTACAGGACGTCGACGTCCGCGGCGGGGATCCCGCACTCCTCGACGAGCCGGTCGCGGCAGGCGTGGTCGACCGCGACATGCCGCGCGACGCCGGGCAGTCGCGCCGGCAGTTCCTCCCATGCGGTCGCGGCGTGGCAGAAACTGATCACGGGCGCGCGCGGAAAGCGCAGGGAGGCGATCGTCGTCTCGAGGTGGTGGTGCCCGTGGATGAGGTCCGGCTCGTGCGCGAGCGCGTCGAGGTCGTCGGCGACCGGCACCCCGGCGCCGCGCAGCTCCGCCGCGACGGCGCCGAGCACCGTGCTGAACGCGGCCGGCGCGTGCCCCCGCGCCCGCAGGCCGAGCGCCACGTCGCGGACCCAGAGCTCGGTGCCGGCGCGCACCGCCAGCGCGCTGTTCGTGAAGAGGATCTTCAAGCCCACCCGCCACCCCCGCGCCCGCCCCCGGGGCGGGGCGATGATGGCGCGGCGGCGGCCGAAAAGGCAAGGCACCCGCCGGCTCCCCTACCCATCGCCCCCGGATTTCGGGTACCTTTGCCGGCACCATGGCGGCGGATCGGCTGGTCTACTGGCTCCAGCAGGGGCTCAACACGCTGCAGCTCGGGTCGATCTACGCCCTGATCGCCCTGGGGTACACGATGGTCTACGGCGTGCTGACCATGATCAACTTCGCGCACGGCGACGTCTTCATGGTCGGCGCCTTCCTCTGCTTCGCGGCCGCGGCGCTCGCCGGCCTGCCCTTCGTGCCGACGCTGCTGGCGGCGATGCTCGGCGCCGCCGCGCTCGGCGTGGCGATCGAGCGGCTGGCCTACCGCCCCCTGCGCGCCGCCCCGCGGGTCTCGGCGATCATCACGGCGCTCGGCGTCGGCATCTTCCTCGAGAATTTCACGCTCGCGCTCAACCCCTACCCGCGCAGCATCCCGCGCCTGCTCGGCGAGGGCAGCTGGAGCGCCGGCGGGCTGACGCTCTCCTCGCTGCAGCTGACGATCGTCCTGGTCTCGCTCGGCCTGATGCTCGCGCTCGACCGCCTGGTGCACCACACGCTGCTGGGGACGGCCATGCGCGCCGTCTCCTTCGACCGGCCGGCGGTGCCGCTGATGGGCGTGCCCGTGGACTTGGTGATCTCGGCGACGTTCGCCATCGGCGCCGGGCTCGCGGGGGCGGCCGGGACGCTCTACGCGATGGCCTACCCGGTGATCGACCCCTACATGGGGATCATGGTCGGCTGGAAGGCGTTCATCTCGGCGGTCATCGGCGGCATCGGCTCCATCCGCGGGGCGATGATCGGCGCCTTCATCCTCGGCACCACGGAGATCATGGTCGCCGCCTTCCTCCCCTCGACGTATCGCGACTTCGTCGCCTTCACCTTCCTGCTGGTGCTCCTCGTCGTGCGGCCCTACGGCATCCTCGGCAAGCCGCGGGTGCAGAAGGTATGAACTCGCCCTGGGTCCTGCGGGCGGGGCTGCTCGGCGGCCTCGCGCTGTCGTGTGCCGTCCCGCACTACGGCTGGGTCAACAAGTACCAGCAGATGATCCTGATGTACGTCGGGATCAACGTCATCCTCGCGGCGAGCCTGAACCTCGTCAACGGCTACATGGGCGAGTTCTCGCTCGGCAGCGCCGGCTTCATGGCCGTCGGCGCCTACACCGCCTCGGTCGCCACCGTGAAGCTGCTGCCGGCGGCCGCCGTGCCCTGGGGCTTCCCGCTGGCCGTGCTCGCCGGCGGCGCGGCGGCCGCGCTCGTGGGCCTCGTCGTCGCCGTCCCGTCGTTCAAGACCCGCGGCGACTACCTCGCGCTGGTGACGCTCGCCTTCCTGATGATCGTCAAGTCGCTCATCGAGAACCTCGACGTCATCGGCGGCCCGCGCGGGTTCCTCGGCATGAAGCGTCTGACGACGCTGCCCTGGGTCTACGCCTGGACGGTGCTGACCCTGCTCGTCATCCGCAACTTCGTCTACTCGCGCTTCGGGCGCGCCGTGCTCGCGGTCCGCGAGGACGAGATCGCGGCCGGGCTGATGGGCGTGGACACGCGGCGCGCCAAGTTCCTGGCCTTCACGCTCTCGGCGTTCTTCTCCGGCGTGGCCGGCGGGCTCTTCGCGCACCTGCTGCAGTTCATCTCGCCGCGGGTCTTCGACATCATCAAGTCCACCGACGTGCTGATCATGGTCTACCTCGGGGGCATCGCCTCCATCGCGGGCTCGGTGGTGGGCGCGACGCTCTACACGGTGCTCCTCGAGGCACTGCGTCCCTCGGCGGTGGCGTGGGCGTTCGGCTGGCTGCCGGCGGCGCTCTTCGAGCCGCTCAACGAGCACGTCATCCAGCACCTGAACGTCTGGCGCATGGTGATCATGCCGCTGCTGCTGGTGCTCGTGATGCTCTACCATCCGCGCGGCATCATGGGCCTGCGCGAGTGGCGCCGGCTCGTGCCGCGGCGGGACCGCAGGGCCCTGGCGGGGCGGGAAGGCGCGACCCCGGCGCCGCCGGCGGGCGAATGAGCGGACGTCCGCCGGCGGGCCGGCAACGCCGCGGCCGGCCCGCCGCCGGCTACCTCGGCGCCTGATTTCCGGCCAGGAAGTCGTCCCCGGCCTGGCGCCACCAGCGGTGCCAGGCCTCCCTGTCGAGCCCGAACCGCTGGCCGGTGATCTTCTCGAGCGCCTGCCCGGCGCTCCCGGCCACTTGCCCTCACGGTTCGTCGAGCATGACCAGGAGGGCCTCGCAGGCGCTGCGCTCGCCGATCCGGCCGAGCGCCTCGGCGATCTTCACGCGGACCCCCGAGTGCCGGTCCCTGTTGAGCCGTTCGATGAGCGGGTCGGCGAACCGGGGATCGGCGATCGCGCCCATCAGCTCGGCCGCGCGGGAGCGCGCGATGTCGTCGCCGGAGCCGAGCGCGTCGACGAGCGCCGGCGCGGCCTCCCCCCCGAGGGCCCTGAAGGCGCCCGAGAGGACGTTCCACGTCGGCGTGGACGAGGTGCCCAGCAGCGCCGCGAGCGGCTCGGCCGCCCGCGGGTCCCTGATCTGGCCGAGCACCGCGATTGCCGCGCGTCGGGCCGGCGCGTTCTCGTCCTCCAAGGCGTTGATGAGCGCGGGGACCGCGGCCGCGCCGGCGGCCCTGAGTTGCTTTTGCGCCAGTTCGCGCTCCATCGGGTTCTCGCGGGCGAGGCGCTCGATGGCGGCGGCGATCGTGGCCGCGTCCGGGGGGGGCGTCCGTGGGGCCGCGGGCGCGGGCCGGACGGTCGCCGGGACGGGCCGTTGGCGTTCGGGCGCGCCCAGCGGAGCTCGCTCGCTCGGGACG
>DATDCY010000122.1 GCA_036524115.1 bacterium
GCGAGGCGGCGGGCGCCGAACCTGCCGGCGAGGCCGGGGAGCGCCCGCGCTGCGACTATCGGCTGGTTGTGACGCGCGACGAGCTGGCGGCGCTGGTCGCGCTGCTGCGGGGCTCCGGCGGCTTCGCGATCGACCTCGAGACGACGAGCCTCGAGCCGCTGCGGGCCGAGATCGTCGGGCTCTCGTTCTCGGTGGCGCCGCACCAGGCCTGGTACGTCCCCGTCGGGCACCGCTATCTCGGCGCGCCGGAGCAACTGTCGCTGGCGGAGGTCCTGGCGGCGCTCGCGCCGGTGCTCACCGACCCGGCGCTGCCCAAGTACGGCCAGAACATCAAGTACGACCTGCTGGTGCTGGCGCGCGCGGGCATCGAGCTTGCGCCCATCGGCTTCGACACGATGGTCGCCTCCTACGTCATCAACCCGACGCGCCACCAGCACAACCTCAGCGAGCTGGCGCTCGAGCACCTCTGCCAGCGCGTGAGCGTCTACGCCGACGTCGCGGGCTCGGGCAAGAAGCAGGTGCCGTTCGCCGAGGTCGAGGTGCAGAAGGCGTGCGACTACAGTTGCGAGGACGCCGACGTCGCCTTCCGCCTGACGAAGCTGCTTGCGCCAAAGATCGAGGAGCTGGGGTTCCACGACCTCTACTACGACCTGGAGCTGCCGCTGGTGTCGGTGCTCGCGCGCATGGAGCGCAACGGCGTGCGCATCGACGCCCAGCGGCTGCGCGATGCTTCGAAGGAGACGGATGTCCAGCTCCAGGAGCTGATGCGGCGCATCTGGGTGCTCGCGGGGCAGGAGTTCAACATCAACTCGCCGAAGCAGCTCGCGGAGGTGCTCTTCGACAAGCTGGGGCTGCCGGTGGTGCGCCGCACGAAGACCGGGCGCTCGACCGACGAGGACGTGCTGACGCGGCTGGCCGCGGCCCACGAGCTGCCGGCCGAGATCCTCGCCTGGCGCTCGCTGGCGAAGCTCAAGAACACCTACCTCGACGTGCTGCCGATGCTCGTGAACCCGGACACCGGGCGCGTGCACACCTCGTTCAACCAGACGGTGACGGCGACCGGGCGGCTGTCGTCGTCGGATCCCAACCTGCAGAACATCCCGGTCCGCACCGAGCTGGGGCGGCGCATCCGCGAGGCGTTCGTCGCCGCGCCGGGCAACGTGCTGATCTCGGCCGACTACTCGCAGATCGAGCTGCGGATCATGGCGCACCTCTCCGGCGACGCCGAGCTGTGCGCGGCCTTCGCGCGGGGCGAGGACGTGCACGCGCGCACCGCGGCGGCGATCTTCGGCGGCGAGCCGGCGGCGGTGACGGGCGAGCAGCGGCGCACGGCCAAGACGATCAACTTCGGGATCATCTACGGCATGGGCGCCTACGGGCTCTCCCAGCAGCTCGGGATCGACCAGAAGGAGGCGAAGGGCTTCATCGACCGCTACTTCGAGCGCTACCCCGGCGTGCGCGCCTGGCTCGACCGCACGGTCGTCGAGGCGCGACGCACCGGCTACGTCGAGACGCTGCTTGGACGGCGGCGCTACCTGCCGGAGATCCAGTCTTCGAACCGCGGCGTTGCGCAGTTCGCCGAGCGCATGGCGACGAACACGCCGCTGCAGGGGACGGCGGCCGACATGATCAAGAAGGCGATGCTGGCCATCGACGGGGAACTGACGGCCGCCGTGGGGCGCTGGCGCTCACTCATGGTCCTGCAGATCCACGACGAGCTGCTCTTCGACGTGCCGCTCGCCGAGGCGGACGCGCTCGCGGCGATGGTCCGCGAGAAGATGGAGGGCGTGGTGCGGCTCGCCGTCCCCGTGGTCGTGGACGTCGGCCGCGGCGCGAATTGGGCGCAGGCCCACTAGGGGCGGCGGCGCGGCCCGGGGACGCGCAGGCTCAGGCGCCCTTCAGCTGCCCCAGCAGCCGCTCCAGCTGCTGGCGCTCCTCGGGCGAGCCCATGAAGACGATCGTGTCCCCCGCCTGCATCACGTAGTCGCGCGGCGGGTTGTACGTCCAGCCCTCGGCGTGGCGCACGGCGAGCAGCAGCAGCTTCGCGAAGCGCTGCAGCTCGAGCGCGGCGAGCGGCCGGCCGACCACCGCCGCGGGGACCGCCAGCTCCTCGATCCGCAGCCGCTCGTCCTCGCGGCGGAGCATGACGTCGAGAAAGCCGACCACGGCCGGGCGCAGCATCTCGGAGGCCATGCGCAGGCCGCCGATGCGCGTCGGCGAGACCGCCGAGTCGGCACCCGCGCGCTGCATCTTCTCGCTGTTGCGCGGCTCCTCGCAGCGCGCCACGACGCGCACCCTCGAGTTGAGCTGGCGCGCCGAGAGGCTGATCACCATGTTCAGGTTGTCGTCGCCGGTCACCGCGAAGAGCCCGCGCGCCCGGTCGATCCCCGCGCGCCGCAGCGTCTCGTTGTCGGTGGCGTCGCCGATGACGACCGCGGGCCCGTCGTCGCCGCCGTGCAGGCGCTCGATCTTCTCGCGGTCGGCGTCGACGACGACGTAGGGGCGCTGCGTGGCAGCGAGCTCGCGCGCGACGTGCGAGCCGACGCCGTCGGCGCCGCAGACGATGTAGTGGTCGCGCAGCTTCTCGATCCGCTTGTCCATCTTTCTCCTCCGGAAGGCCTCGTTGAGCTCGCCCTCCACCACGAAGGCCGTGAGGCTCATCATGATGTAGGTCATGATGCCGATGCCGGTGAACGAGAGGAACATCGTGAAGACCCGGCCCCACGGGCTGTGCGAGAGGTCGATGATCTCGCCGTAGCCGATGGTGGCGATCGTGATCACCACCATGTAGAGGCTGTCGAGCCAGGTGGCCTGCTCGCCGCCGATGTGCTTGTACGTCGCCGTGCCGACGGCGAGCACCGCGAACAGCGCCCCGCCGGTGAACAGCGCCTTGCGGCGAATCTTCGCGTGCAGGGCCTCGGCCATCGTCTCTCTGAACCCCCGCCGCGGCCCCCCGCGTCAGTGGATGTCCTTGAGCTTCTGCTGGAGCGCCCGGGCCTTCTCCATGTCCTTCGCCGCCTTCGGGTGCTCCGGGTTCAGCGCGAGCGTCCGCTCCCAGGCGCGGATCGCCTCGTCCAGCTGCTGGTTGATGTAGAAGCGCACGCCGGCCGTGTAGGACTCCTCGGCCTTGTCGTGCTTGCGCCGCTCGACCGCGGCGATCGCCTCGGCCGCGTCCTGGCGCTCGGATTTGCGATAGGCCGAGGCGGCGTCCGCGTAGCGCTCGTCCCGGAGGGCGGCGTCGCCGGCGGCGAACCAGGCGTTGCCCGCCAGCTCGCGGGCGCGCGCGCCGACCGCCGCGTTGTCCGCGAGCGCTGCGGCCGCGGCCGCGGCCTCCTCGTACTTGTTCGCGT
>DATDCY010000123.1 GCA_036524115.1 bacterium
CGCCGGACGCGGGCGAGCGCCGCCGCGGCGAGCCGCTCGCCGAGGCGCCGATCCCCGAGCAGCCGACGCAGCGCCGCGGCGAGGGCGGCCGCGTCCTCCACGGGCGCGAGAAGACCGCTCTCCCCGTCCGCCAGCAGCTCGCGGTTGGCCTCGATGTCGCTGGCGACGGCCGGGCAGCCGGACGCCATCGCCTCGAGCAGGGCGTTCGACATCCCCTCCTCGCGGCTCGGGAGGACGAAGGCCGCCGCGCCCTGCAGCGCGGCCGCGATCTCGGCGCGCGGGCGCGCCCCCCGCAGGTCGAACAGGTCGGCGACGGCGGCCTCGCGCGCCGCGTCTTCGAGGCGCGGCCGCTCCGGCCCGTCGCCGAAGACCGTGATCCGCGCGTCGATTCCCCCGACGCGCAGCAGGCGAATCGCCTCGACGAGCACGCCCAGCCCCTTGCCGGCGACGAGCCGCCCGACGAAGACGATCCCCTCGCGCGGCCCCGGGGCGCCGGGATGGAAGAGCGCGGTGTCGACGGCGTTCGGGATCGTCACGAGCCGCTCCGGGCAGATGCCCGCCGCCAGCAGCTGGCCGCGCAGCTCCCCGCCGAGGGCGACGACGGCGTCCGCGCGCCGGGCCGCGGCCAGCACGACGGCGTGCGAGCGGCTGGACCGCAGCGTCGCGAGATCGCCGCTGGGACCTGCGCCCGACGCGCGGATGACGAAGCGCCCACCGCTCAGGCGCGACCAGAGCGCGCCCGCCGGCGTGTGGAAGGCCTGGAGCTGGAAGCCGACCACGGCGCGGTAGTCCCGGCCGCGGCGCAGCAGGGAAGCCAGCGAGGAGCCGAAGTGCGTCGCCGCCCACCAGCCGTGGCGGCGGACGAGCCGGATGCGCCGGTGCACCGGCACGCCCGCGACCGTCTCCTCGCGCGGGAGGCCGGGCAGCGCCGCCGTCAGCACCTCGACCGGCTGACCGCGCTCCGCCAGCGCCGATGCGAGCAGCGCAGCCTGGACTTCGGCCCCGCCAACCGCGGGGTGGTAGTTCGAGAGCACGAAGAGGACCGGCTTCATCGCGAGGACATAATGCCCGGCCTTTGCCCGAAATGGGGACAGATTTATTTTCGCTGTGGCAGCGAAAATAAATCTGTCCCCATTTCGGGGTGCCCGGGGTGATCTTTGCCAAGATTTCGTGTATTTTCACGCGGATGGGGATCGCCGACGAGAAGACCTTCCACGCCCAGCGCGAACAGGGTCGCCTTGCCGACGCCGGCGCCTTCCCCAAGGTGGTCCTGCTCGACACCTGCTCCTACTGCAACCTGCGCTGCTCGATGTGCGTGCACCGCGCGATGACCCGCCCCAAGGGCTTCATGGCCTGGCCGCTCTTCACGAAGCTCGTCGACGAGATCGCCGCCCAGCGCCCGGACGCGCGCGTCTGGATGGTCTTCTTCGGCGAGGCGCTCATCCGCAACCGCGTGGCGCCGACGATCTTCGACATGATCGCCCACGCGAAGGGCAAGGGCCTCGCCGACGTCGTGATGAACACCAACGGCGCGCTGCTGAACGAGGCGGCGGCGCGCGGCCTCGTCCGCGCCGGGCTGGACGCGCTCTACGTCGGCATCGATGCGGCGACGCCGCAGACCTACGCGCGGGTGCGCGTCGGCGCGGACCACGCGACGACCGTCGCCAACGTGCTGCGCCTGCTGGAGATCAAGCGCGAGCTGGGCGCCGCGCGCCCCGCGGTCTTCGTGCAGTTCGTCGAGATGGACGACAACCGCGGCGAGAAGGAGGCCTTCGTCGACTTCTGGCGGCGGCACGACGTCACCGTGAAGATCCGCCCCAAGGTGAGCTGGGCCGGGCAGATCGAGGCGCCGAACCTCGTGCTCGGCAACGAGGAGCGCTGGCCCTGCCACTGGGCGATGCAGACGATGTCGGTCGCGCACGACGGGCGGGTCGTGACCTGCCCGGTGGACCTGGACGCCCGGTTCGTCGCCGGGGACGTCACGCGCGAGACGCTCACGTCGGTCTGGAACGGGAAGCTGCGCGAGCTGCGCGTGCTGCACCTGGCGCACCGCTTCACGGATCTGCCGCCGGTCTGCCGCGACTGCCGCGACTGGCAGTCGGCGCGCGCGGACTACCACGTCGCCGCGGAGAAGCCGTAAGGGCGGCATGTGCGGGATCTGCGGTTTCACCGGCCCGGCGGACCGCGAGACCCTCGGGCGCATGGCCGGGCGGCTGCGCCACCGCGGCCCGGACGAGGACGGCTTCTTCGCCGACGGGCGCGTGAACCTCGGCATCCGGCGCTTGAGCATCGTGGACCTCGAGACCGGGCACCAGCCGCTGGCGAACGAGGACGGCTCGGTGCGCCTGGTCTTCAACGGCGAGATCTACAACGCGCCGGAGCTGCGGCCGGAGCTGGAGGCGCGCGGGCACCGCTTCGTCACCGACCACTCCGACGGGGAGGTGGCCCTGCACCTCTACGAGGAGCGCGGCGAGGCCTTCGCCCACGCGCTCAACGGCATGTTCGCGATCGCCCTCTGGGACGCGGCCCGCGGCCGCCTGTTGCTGGTGCGCGACCGCATGGGCGTCAAGCCGCTTTTTTTCGCCGAGGTCCCCGGCGGGCTGCTCTTCGGCTCGGAGATCAAGGCGCTGCTCGCGCACCCCGCCTGCCCGCGCGAGCTGGACCGCGAGGCGATCTGGCATTACTTCAGCTTCAAGAACGTCCCGTCGCCGCGCACCGCGTACCGCGGCATCTCGGCGCTGCGGCCCGGCGAGTCGCTCTCGTGGACGTCCGCCGGCGGCGCGGTGCGCGAGCGCTGGTGGCGCCTCGTCTTTCGCGAGGATGAAGCCGTCGACAAGGCGGCAGCCGGCGAGCGCATCCGCTGGCTGATCGACGACGCGACGCGCCTGCGAATGCTCAGCGACGTGCCGATCGGGGCGTACCTGAGCGGCGGCGTGGACTCCAGCGCTGTGGTCGCCGCCATGGCGCGGCGCTCCACGGGGCCCGTGCTGACCTTCACGCTCGGCTACGAGGACGAGCTGGCGCACAAGGAGGCCGACCTTTTTCACGCGCGGCGCGTCGCGGCCGCCTTCGGCACCGAGCACCACGAGCACATCCTCTCGCGCGACGAGGTGGTCGCGGGGATCGATGGCGTCATCCGCGCGTTCGACCAGCCGTTCTCCGGGACCGTCTCGACCTACTTCCTCTCGGGGCTCATCGCGCGGCACGTCAAGGTCGCGCTCTCGGGCGACGGCGCCGACGAGCTGTTCGGCAGCTACCTCTCGCACCGGCTGGCGCGGCCGCTGGCCTGGTGCGCGCGGCGGCGGGCCGGACTCGGCGGCGACGAGGCGGGCGACGGCGGACCCGACGCGCTGTCCGCCAGTGACCGCCAGCGCTGGGAGCAGCTCTGCGCCGAGACCGGCGGCGACGAGACGGCGTGGCGCACGCGCCTGCTGCTCTTCTCGGAGCAGGAGAAGCGCGAGCTGCTCACCCCCGCGTTCACGGACGGCCTCGCCGGCGCCGACAGCGGCCGGCTGATCGCCGAGCAGTTCGCCGCCGACTCGGCGCGCGGGCCGCTCAACCGCGTGCTCGAGGCGGAGTGGAACACGCAGCTGCCCGACCAGGTGCTGGCCTTCGTCGACTTCCTCTCGATGGCGCACTCGGTGGAGATCCGCTCGCCCTTCCTCGACTGGCGCCTCGTCGAGTTCGCCGCCACGCTCCCGGACCGCGTCAAGATCCGCCGCGGCGTCGTCAAGGCGATCCTCAAGGAGGCGCTCGCGCCGGTGCTGCCGGGCGAGGTGCTGGCGCGCCCCAAGGAGGGGTTCGTGCTGCCGGTGCTCGACTGGCTCCCCGGCTCGCTGCACCCGTACGCCGCCGCGACGCTCGCGCCGGAGCGCACCGGCGCGCACGGTTTCCTCGCGCCGGGGCGCGTCGCGCACTACCTGGCGGCCTGTCGCACCGGAGATCGCGGCGCGGCGGCGAAGGTCTGGAACCTGATGATGTTCCAGCTCTGGTGGGAGAACTGCTTCCGGGAGGGCGCGGCGTGAGCGAGATCGTCGACCTGCGGGACGCCCCCGAGCTGCTCGAGGGGTACGTGGCGCTGCGCAACCGGCACGCGGAGCTGCTGCTTACCGAGCCGGTCACCGCGGAGGAGACGCGCCGCTGGCTCGCGGAGTCGCCCGTGCAGGTGCGCCTGCTGCGCGAGGGTGGCCGCGTTCTCGGGGCGGCGGTGCTCTACCCGCAGCGTGGCGCCGAGGTCGCGGTCTTCGTCGACGAGCCGGGGCACGGGACGGGGCCGGCGCTCCTCCTGGCGATCGAGGAAGCCTCGCGCGGGCTGGGCGCGACGGAGATCCGGGCGGTGGTGCGCTATGACAACCTCCGCGCGCGGCGGGCTTTCCTCAAGGCCGGTTTCGAGGACGCAGGCGGCTTCACGCGCCTCTACCGCGGCGCCGAAGTGACCCTGAACGCCTACCGCAAGACGCTGGGGGCGCCCCCCGCGCCCGGCGGCGCCGTCCACACGGAGGAGGCCT
The DNA here is from genome assembly GCA_036524115.1 of bacterium. Classification (NCBI taxonomy): domain Bacteria; species bacterium. The sequence continues at coordinate 4,509 of DATDCY010000123.1, forward strand.
ACGGCCTGCGCCCCGAGGCCGCCGCCTTCCCGATGATGTGCGTCATCGCCTTCGTCTACGTCTGCAACGCGCGCTGCCCGAGCTGCCCCTACACCAACTCCGACATCCGCGCCTCCTATCGCGACATGCCGCTGATGAAGCCGGAGACGTTCCGGATCATCGCCGACCAGTGCGGGCCGCACGGGGCCTGGATCCGGGTCTCGGGCGGCGGCGAGCCGCTGCTGCACCCGGACGCCCTCGAGCTGTTCGAGTACGCCACACGCGCCGGCGCGAAGGTCGGCCTCATCACCAACGGCTCGCGCCTCGACGCGGAGGCGGCGCGGCGGCTGCTGGAAGCCGGCGTGGACATGGTCGAGTTCAGCGTCGACGCCGCCGACCCGGAGACCTACGGCCGCGTGCGCCCGGGCCTGGACTGGGCGACGCTGCTGGCCAACGTCGAGCGCCTCGTCGCCGAGCGCGACCGGCTGCGGGCGCCGACGAAGATCATCGCCAGCGGCGTCAACCAGGTGGGCGTCGACATCGACGCGGTGGCGCGCTTCTGGGAGCGGCGGGTCGACATCTTCCAGCGGCGCAAGTTCCTCACCTGGGGGATCAACGACCCGTCGCGCTCGGCCGATCCGGCGCCGTACCTGCCGCCGGAGCAGCGCGTACCCTGTCCCTTCATCTTCGAGCGGCTGAACATCGACTCGCGCGGGACGGTCATGGTCTGCGGCTTCGACATCGCCGGGCGCACCGACCTGGGCAACGTGCACAAGGCGCCGATCGCGGAGATCTGGCACGGCGAGGGCTTCGAGCGCTACCGGCGGCTGCACCTTCAGCGGCGCGGCCACGAGATCGAGCTGTGCCGCGACTGCCCGGACTGGCAGTACCGCTCGTGGCGGCACAACTACTGGAAGATCGTCCGCACGGCGGAGGAGCGCCGCCGCGGGAAGGCGGACGCGCTCGGCCTCCAGGACATCGAGGGCTCCCCGGCGGAAGCCCCGCCGGAGAAGTGAGGGCGCGGCCGGTGCGCGTCGGCATCCTCCAGCCCGGCTACCTCCCGTGGCTCGGCTTCTTCGAGCAGCTCGAGCGCGTCGACCGCTTCGTGATCTACGACGATGTGCAGTACGACAAGGGCGGCTGGCGCAACCGCAACCGCGTCAAGACGGCGCAGGGGGTGCGCTGGCTGACGGTGCCGGTGCGCGTCTCGCTCGAGCGGCCGCCGCTCGTCGCCGACGTCGAGATCGACAACCGCACGGACTGGCGGCGCAAGCATCTCGAAACCCTGCGCCAGGCCTACGCGAGAGCGCCGTTTGCGGATCGCTACCTCCCGCTCTTCGAGGAGGCCTACACGCGCGAGTGGCGCCTGCTCGTCGACCTCGACCTGCACTTCATCGCCGTCATCGCCGCGGCGCTCGGGATCGACGCGGCGAAGATCGTGCGCTCCTCCGCGCTCGGCCTCGGCGGCTGGCGCGAGGAGCGCCTGCTCGCCATCTGCGCCAGTCTCGGCGCCGACCGATTCTACGAGGGCGCCGCCGGACGGGACTACATCGGCGTCGCGCGCTTCGCGGCGGCCGGGGTGCGCGTCGAGTTCCAGGACTACCACCACCCCGTCTACCCGCAGCTGCACGGGGCGTTCGTCTCGCACCTGTCCGCGGTCGACCTGCTCTTCAACTGCGGGGAGAAGAGCCGGCGCATCCTGCTCGGGGAGCAGAAAGGAGCGGCAACCAACGCATGAACGGCAAGACCGTCCTCGTCACCGGCGGCGCCGGCTTCATCGGCGGCACCTTCGTCCGCCACCTCTACGCGGCCTACCCGGAGTGCCGGATCATCGTGCTCGACGCGCTGACCTACGCCGGGAGCATCGACAACCTCCCGGTCGACATCTGCGCGGAGAGCGAGGGGAGGCTCGTCTTCTGGTACGGCAACGTCACGAACGCGGAGCTGGTCGACACGCTGGTCTCGCAGGCCGACGCCGTCGTGCACTTCGCGGCCGAGACCCACGTCACGCGCTCGATCTACGACAACCACCAGTTCTTCCAGACCGACATCATGGGGACGCAGGTGGTCACCAACGCCGTGCTCAAGCACCGCGCGACCGTCGAGCGCTTCGTCCACGTCTCGACCTCGGAGGTCTACGGCACCGCCCGCGCTTCGCGCATGGGCGAGGAACACCCCCTGATGCCGATGAGCCCCTACGCCTCGGCCAAGGCCGGCGCCGACCGCCTCGTCTACTCCTACTGCGCCACCTACGACCTGCCGGCGGTGATCGTGCGGCCGTTCAACAACTACGGCCCGGCGCAGCACCTCGAGAAGGCGGTGCCGCGGTTCATCACCTCCTGCATCCTCGGCGAGCCGATCCGGCTGCACGGCAACGGCAGCGCGGCGCGCGACTACGTCCATGCCGACGACACCTGCCGGGCGCTGGACGCGATCCTGCACGCGCCCCTGGCGAAGGTCCGGGGCGAGGTCTTCAACGTCGCCTCCGGCGAGGACCGCAGCATGTTCTCGATCGCGGAGGACGTGGTGCGCATCATGGGGGCGGACCGCTCGCTCATCACCTTCGTCGGCGACCGCCCGGGGCAGGTCTTCCGGCATACCGGCGACACCGCGAAGATCCGCGCAGCGCTCGGCTGGAGCCCGCGGGTCGACTGGGAGGTGGGGCTGCGGCAGACTGTCGACTGGTACCGGGGGCACCGCCCCTGGTGGGAGAAGCAGCTCTGGATGCGCACCGTGCCGATCATCACGGCGCGCGGGACGCGGGAGCTGCATTGAGCGGCCGGCGGGGGGTGCCATGGTGACCGGTCTGCGGCGGGATTTCTCCTGGCTGCTCGCGCAGCAGGGCGGAACCCTCGCCGCCGGCATGGTCACCGGGGCCCTGGTGAACCGCGCCCTCGGCCCCGAGGGGCGGGGGGTCTACGCCGAGCTGCAGACCTGGGTCGGACTGCTCCTCGCGCTCGGCGGGCTCAGTCTCGAGTCGGGCATACGCCATTTCGCGAACCGCGCGCGCTACGGCGACGACAGCCGCGCGCGCCTGACGACGGTGGCCTGCGTGAGCGTCTCGCTGAGCCTCCTCGCCGCGCTGCTCTGGGGCCTCGTCGCCCGGCAGTGGCCGGGTCTGCTCTCGCCGCAGGCGGCAGCGCTGACGGCGGTCATCGCCCTGCTGCTCGCGCTCTCGATGACCAGCGCCCACCTGCTCGTGCTCCTCCAATCGCTGGGACTGGTGCGGCAGGCGGCTTGGGCGGGCATCGTCCAGACGCTCCTGGGCGCGGCGGCGATCGTGGTCGCCTTCGAGCGCCGCGCCATCGACGTCGAATTCCTGGCGCTCTGGCTGGCTGCCCTGCAGGCCTTCTCCCTTTTCGCCCTCGCGGGCATCGCCTGGTCCCGCGGGCTCGGGGGCGGCGCCTTCTCGCCCGCCCTGGCCGCCGGGATGTTCTCGGCCGGGCTCAGGCAGCACGCCGCCACGGTCGCCACCTTCATCTACACCCGCGTCAACCAGCTCATTGTGCAGCACCAGTGCGGCGCGGCCGAGGCCGGCCTGTTCGCGGTCGCGCTGAATCTGGCCACGGTCGCCATGGTGCTCCCCAGCACCTTTCAGACGGTGCTCTACCCCCGGGTGCTCCAGGCCGACGACGACTTCGAGGTGACGGTCCGCTCGCTGCGCCTCGGCTTCTACGGGTGGGGTGCGCTGGTGCTCGCCATCGCCCTCGCCGCCCGGCCGCTCCTGCTGCTCTACGCGGGCGGCCAGTTCCTCGGAGCGCTCCCGCTGCTGCGGGTCCTGCTCGTGGGCGCCTGGTTCCTGCCGCTCTCCTCGCTGGTTGCGCCCTACTGCATCAAGGCCGGCGCCTTCACCGCGTGCTCGCTCACCGCCGTCGTGCTCGCGCTCCTGAGCATGGCCGCGAACGCGGTCTTGGTCCCGCGACTTCTCGGGCTCGGCGCGGCGCTCGCGACCAGCGCGACCTGTTGCGCCGGCTTCCTTTTGGCGCTCGGGCTGCTCTGGCGCGTGGCCGGGCGGTCCCCCCTGGCCTTCCTGAGGCTTCCGTCCCCGTGGCGGACGGCACAGCCGTGACGGTACGGACTCATGGCTGAGATCAACCGCGGCTATCTGGACACGATCAGGGGCATCTCGACGCCGGATCGGCCCGGCGGAGGCGCCCGGCTGCGGCGCGCGCTCGGTCGTTCGCTCGTGGCGCTGCGCGTCGCGGGCAGGGTGGCGCTGCTGCCCGTCCTGCTGCTCTACGCCGCTCTGCTCGTGCTCGCGCTCGGGGCCGTCGCCCGACTGCGCGGCCGCCGCAGCGCGCCCGCGGGCTCACTGCAGGAGCGTGCCGCCGCCCACGTCGGCGAGTTCGCCGCGCAGTACCCGCTGCACCTCTACCCCGTGCTGATCAAGGCCCTCGAGCTGGCGTTCATCACGGGGAACCTCGAGGGCCGGGTCCGTCCCGGCAGCGATGCCGTGGTCGAACTGGCCGTGGGCGACGGCACGCTCTCCGCGCGGGTCTTCCCCGCGACGACCGGCGTGGTCGCGCTCGACCTGAACCCCTACAGCCTGGTGCAGACGCGCTCGTGCCCGCACATCTCCCGCCGGGTCGTCGCCGACTGCCTCGAGCCCCCCGTGGCCGACGGGGGCGCGGACTTCCTGATCAGCAACAACCTGCTGCACCACGTCACCGACAAGGGCCGGACGCTTGCGAACTGGTCGCGCCTGGCCCCCCTCGCGCTGTTCAACGAGAACACCGGGCACTGGGCCAGCGGGTGGTTCAGGCCCTACGCGCTGCGGGCGCTCGGATTGTCCGCCCGCGCCGCCCGCGCCGCCCGCGCCATCGAGGAGCACAGCCTGCAGGCGCTGCTGCCGGCGGCCGCGCTGGACGCGCTGGTCGGCGCTTCGTATGCGATCGAGGAGCGGGAGTCGGCCTTCGACGAGCGCGTCTTCTTCCTCAGCGCAGTCTGCTCCACGCTGCTCGGCTGCTACGGACCGCCGACCCCGGCGCCGCTCAAGCGCATCCTCAACGGCCCGCTGCGGCTCCTCGCCGCGCCACTGACCCGGGCGGCGGCGCGGGCACTGCTGCGCCACGACGCCTGGTGCGACCGCACGCGCGACGTGCTGGTCGCCTGGGTCGTGCGCTCCCGCACGGTCCCGGGGGGCGGGCCGCGCGGCGCCGTCCGCCTGGTCTGCCCGGACTGCCGGGGCGGACTCGCCGGGAGCTCCTGCACGAAGTGCGGACGCGTCTTCGAGGAGCTCGACGGCATGCTCTTTCTCCTGCCGGAGCGGCTGCGGCGCCAGGTGACCTACGTCCCCGACCAGCGGGACGCACTCGGGCGCGAGCACCTCTAGCTCCCCAATCACGGAGGGCGGCGATGAAGATCGAGTTCTTCCGGCACGGCCTGACGGAGGAGGACATCGCGCGCGCCGCGGACGTCCTGCGCTCGGTCTTCCTCACCACGGGCCCGATGGTCGGCCACTTCGAGGAAGAATTCGCGGGCTTCCTCGGGATCGGGCACGCCGTCGGCCTCACGAGCTGCACGGGCGCGCTGCACCTGGCGCTGCTGCGCGCCGGCGTGGGGCCGGGCGACGAGGTGGTGACGACGCCGATGACCTTCGTGGCGACGGCGACCGCGGTGATCGAATGCGGCGCGCGGCCCGTGTTCGCGGACGTCGATCCCCGCAGCGGCCTGCTGACGCCCGAGGCGGCCGAGCGCGCGCTCACGCCGCGCACGCGCGCCCTGCTGCCCGTGCACCTCTACGGGCGCATGGTCGACATGCGCGGCTTCGCGGCGCTGGCGGCGCGGCGGGGAGTGGCGCTGATCGAGGACGCGGCCCACTGCGTCGAGGGCGAGCGCGACGGCGTGCGCCCCGGGCAGCTCTCGCGCGCGGCCTGCTTCTCCTTCTACGCGACCAAGGCGCTGACCTGCGGCGAGGGCGGCGCGCTCGTCTGCAACGACGCCGCGGACGCCGACTGGTACCGCTCGGCCCGCCACCACGGCATCTCGCGCAACGCCGCCTCGCGCTACACCGGCCCCTATTGCCACTGGGACATGGAGATGATGGGCTGGAAGTACAACATGGACGACGTGCAGGCGGCGCTGCTCGTCGGGCAGATCGCGCGCCTCGAGCGCCAGCGTGCGCGCCGCGAGGCCCTCGAGGCGCTCTACCGGCACTGGCTCGCGGACGTCCCCGGCCTCGATCTCGTCGAGCCGCCGGGGCCCGGGGAACGCAGCGGGCACCACCTCTTCACGGTGCTCGTCCCCCGCGGCGTCGAGCGCGACGCGGTGCTCGCGCGGCTGCAGGCCGCGGGCGTCGGGTGCGCCGTCAACTACCGCGCCGTCCACACGCTGACCTACTTTCGCGAGACGTACGGATATGCGCCCGGCGACTTCCCGGCGGCCAACGACATCGGCGAGCGCACGATCTCCCTGCCGCTCTACCCGGCGCTGACCGAGGAGCAGATTGAGCGCGTCTGCGCCGCGCTGCGGGAGGCGATCGCCGCCCGATGAAGGAGATACTGCGGCGGGCGTACGCGAGCGTGCCGACGCCGCGCTACACGCGCCTTCGCAACCACAGGCTCTTCGAGTGGATGAACGCGAACGCCGCCGGCGCGCGCGTGCTGAATCTCGGCTCCGGCGCGGGGAACTTCGACGGGCTGCTCTCGCCCGCCGTCCGCGCCGTCAACCTGGACGTGAACCGCGCTGCGCCCGGCCTGCACGTCGTCGGCGACGCCGAGGCGCTCCCCTTCGGCGACGGCGCGTTCGACGTCGTCTACAGCATCGCGGTGCTCGAGCACGTGCGCCGCCCCTGGGTCGCGGCCGCCGAGATCGAGCGGGTGCTGCGTCCCGGCGGGCACGTCGTCCTCGAACTGCCGTTCCTGAACACCATCCACGACGAGCACGACTACTTCCGCTTCACGGACCGGGGGATCCGCTCGCTCTTCCCCGCCGAGCGCTTCGAGGCGGTGCTCGAGCAGGTCAGCTCCGGCGGCGGCTCCTTCCTCTCGGTCTTCCTCGCGGCCTACGGGCGCCAGTTCGTGCCGACGCGCTGGGGCAAGGCGCTCTGGGACCTCACGGCCGCGCGCGCCAGCGCGCTGCTGCGCTTTGCCGACGCGCTCATCGACGCCTCGCCGGAACTGCGGCTGACCGCCAACTCCTTCTCCTTCATCGGACGCAAGCGGTGAGCGTCCTCATCGCTTGCTCCTACGAAGTCGGCGGCTTGCCCTTCCGCATGGCCGAGGTGCTCAACCGGCGGGGACTGCCGGTCTGGTATCTCTCGGTCGCGCCGCCGACCGGCGGGCACGATTCGACGCGTTTTCATTACGGCGAGCGGCACGAGCCATGGGACATCAGCGAGCGCATCGGCGGCGGCGCATCACCGCGAGAGGTCGTGCGCCGCCTCGCCGCGGCCCGGCGCGAGCTGGACATCCGGGCGGCGTTCGCCACGGGGGCGGAGGCGCACCTCCTCGGCCGCGCCGGCCTCCCGTATCACTACTGGTGTTACGGCTCCGACCTCGACTGGCAGGCATTCGCGCCGCTGTGGCCGGAGGGCCACCCGCTCCTGCGCAGGGCCTGGACGTTCAGCCGCTTCGCGCTGGGATTGCGGCGGCGACAGCGCCGCTCGCTTCGCGACGCCGTCGCGGTGATGGTCGCGCCGTACCAGAAACCGGCTCTGGATCGCATTCGCGCGGGGGCGCCGTTGTTCGCGCTGCCGCACCTGCTGGCCGTCGATGATCGCGCGCGGCTGCTCGAGCGGCGGGCCGCGGAGCGCGACGCGGTTCGTCGGATCGTGGGCGCCGAGCGCTTCATCTTCTCGGCGGCGCGGCACGTCTGGTGCGGCGCGCTCGCGGCACAGGCGGACAACAAGGGGAACGACGTGGTGATTCGTGCCTTCGCCCGCTGGCGCGGGAGCGGCGGGGACCGCGCGGTGCGGCTCGTGCTCGTGCGCAAGGGGCCGGACACCGAAGCCTCCGCGCGGCTCGTGGCCGAGTTGGGCCTCGCCGACGCGGTGACGTGGCTGGGGGAGATGAACCGCGACGAGCTGGGCCGGCTTTACCGCGGCGCCGACCTCTGCCTCGGGCAGTTCGGCACGCCGGTCATCACCTACGCGATGCTCGAGCCGCTGGCGGAGGGGACGCCGTGCCTCTCGCACTTCGTCTTCCCGCACCCGGGCGTCCCCGGCTACCCGGAGCCGCCGCCGGGGATGGCGCCGCGCGACCCGGAGGGGCTGGCCCGCGAAATCGGGCTCCTGCTCGGGGACGAGGCGGCGCGGGAGGACGCGGCCGCGCGCTCCTGGGCGTGGGTGCGCGACCACTGCTCCGAGGAACGCTTCGTCGAGGCCTTCCGGGAGATCTTCCCGTTGGAGGCCTGGCCTGCCTTCGGCGCTCGACCTGGCGACTTGGCGATGTCCTGAACACCGCCGGCGACTGCGGGAGTTTGCCCGGCGGGACGGCTTCCGATAAGATGCCCGTCGGACGCCCGAGGGGGGGTGCGATTCCCGGCGATGTCGAAGCTGAAGATCTCCGTTCTCGTCCCGGCGTTCAACGAGGAGCAGGCCATCCGCCTCACCGTGGAGAACCTGCGCCAGACGCTCGCGACCCTGCCCGTCGAAGCCGAGATCCTGGTGATCGACGACGGCTCGACCGACGGGACGGCCGAGCAGGCGCGCCTGGCCGGCGTCACCGTCTTGCGGCACCCCCACAACATCGGCTACGGCAGGGCCCTCAAGACGGGCCTTGAGCGTGCTGCGGGCGACTGGATCGTGATCGTCGACGCCGACGGCACCTACCCGACGGAGGCGCTCCCATCCTTGCTGCGGGAGATCCCCGCCTTCGACATGGTGGTGGGCGCGCGCGGCGGCCCGTGCTATCACGGCTCCGTCGCCAAGCGCCTGGGCCGCTGGTCCCTCAAGGCGATGGTTCATTTCGTCTGCGGGATCTCCGTCCCGGACGTCAACTCGGGCTTCCGGGTCTTTCGCCGGGACATCGGGCTGCGCCACATGGCGAACATCAGCAACGGCTTTTCCTTCACCACGACGCTGACCCTGATCATGCTGCTCGAAGGACACTTCGTGCACTATGTCCCCATCGACTATCGGGAGCGGGCGGGGAAGAGCAAGGTGCGGTTCCGGCGCGACATCCTGCGGACCATGCAGATTCTCGTCCAGGCCATCCTGCAGTACAACCCGATCAAGCTCTTCCTCCTCTTCGCGACCACGCCGGCATGGATCGCGCCCCCGGCCCTGCTGCTCGACTTCTTCCTGGCACAGGGCGTCCACAGCGGGATCATTGTCGCTCTCCTGGCAAGCGCTTCCCTGGTGATCTTCGCGCTGGGGCTGGTGATCAGCGGCCTGAAGTGAGCTCAACCCCGGCAGCCATGCCGTCCGCCGGCGACATCGCGACCGGCGGGAGCCGCGAACCGCGGACCGGGGAGATCCGGCGGTTGGCGGCCGCGGCGGCCGTCTTCCTCGCGGCAGCGGCACTCCTGGCCTGTCTGTCGGGCCGGGGCGACAATTCGGCCTGGATCAAGATGACCTCCCCCGTGGAGAGGACGCACGCCTCCAACCCCCTCATCGGGTACGCCTACACCCTCGGCGGCGAACCGGTGCACAAGGAGAACCTCTCCTTCGCCAGCCAGGTGCTGTTCTTCAGGGGGGCCGACCAGGGACAGCGCGTCCAGTTCGACCTGTACTACCAGAGGGCGTTCGTTTCCTTCGTCGCCGCCTGCCTGTTTCCCTTCCTGGACGCCTGGACCGCCCTCCTGCTGGTCAACCTCCTCGCCTGGGGACTGGCGGCGCTCGCCACCTGGGCGTTGATCCGGGCCATGGGAGGCGGGGGGCGGGCGGCCTTTCTCGGCGTGGTCCTCTGCGCGGGCGGGATGGGGTTCGTCAGCCACGTCGGCGACCTGTCCGCCCACCTCGCAGCCTTCGCGCTCTACTACCTCGGGGTGTATGCGCTGGTCGCCCTGGAGGCGCACGCCCGGGACCTGCCGCTCCGGACCCACCTTGCCCTCGGCGGTCTCCTCGCCCTGGCCTGTCTCCAGTACAACACCGGCCTCATCCTCGTCCTGGGCTACGCCGCGGTGTCGCTGCGGGCGAACCGCTGGTGGAAGATCCTGGCGGGCGTGGCGGTTGCGCTCAGCGCGCAGTATCTCTGGATCGCCTTCCTGAGCGTAAAGGCCGCTGGCGGCGTGGACCCGGTCGGCTGGCTGGACCTCCAGGCCACCGAGCGGCGCTACCTCGTCGACTCGCTGACCGCGTGGGCCTCCCTGGCCCGGCACCCCGTTCAGGCCGTCTCGGCGCTGCTCGGGCGCGCCGGCGAATTCCTGAGCTTCGACTCCCCCCCCGTCGTCCTTCTGGGATTGGCGGCCTTCGCCGTCGCTGTGCGGCGGGGCACGCTGCCGCGGACGTATGCCGTGCTCCTCCTGGCGCCGTTTGCCGCCGGCCTGGTGTACGCCCAGTCGGCGAGCGCCCGCGGGTACCTCGTCTACGGAGTGAGCATCCTCCTCTACGGGCCGTTGGCTCTGCTGGCGGACGAATGGCTCGGGGCGCAAGATCGCGGGCGGCGAGTCCTGACGTGGGTGCTCATCGCCGTTGCTCTTCCGGTTCACTTCGCGTGGTCCGCAGCGCACCTGGCGGGGAACTTCGGGCCGGTGAAGACCTATTTCCTGGGGGCGGATCAGGGCTACGGGCTTTTCACCCGCCGGCCGGTCATCGTGAGCCTCACCGGCGAAGAACCGACGCCTGCGCTGTTCGGCGGGAGAGGACCGCTGGTGATGTCCGGGGCGTTCGCAGCCCCGAATGGCCCGCCGCTGGCGGTTGACGGCTGGCGGGGGGGCACGGCGACGGTCAACAGGAGCATCTTCATCCTCTACATCCTGGCGCTGCTGCTGGCCGCGGATTGGCCCCGGAGGAGGCGGGCGGTGGCCGTCACCGCCGGCCTGGTGTCGCTGTCCCTGGTCTTCCCCGGCTCCCTGGCCTTCGGAAGCGGCAGCCTCCTCATGGTTGAGCGGGCCATCCCCATCGGGGCGTCCGCGGACGCGGCGCGTTACACGGTGACCTTGTCGGAGGAGACGAAACGCTCCTTCGCCCGGAGCCGCCGCCACGGGGACGAGATCGAGATCTTCTTCCACGGCGAGGGGGTGACGCCGACCGTGCTCCTCGACGAGGAGTTCTTCGAGATCACGCCTGCTTCGCGGGCAAACTGCTTTCTCGTCGTCGACGGCGAGCGGTTCGCAGCGCGCCTGGCGAAAGCGAAGAGCCTGATCTTGCGTCTGAGCGGCAACGGGATCGCCGGCGGCTGGCAGCGGCGAGGGCTGCCCGGACGCCGGCTGGACGACCCGGGCGCCGCGCGGGCCAGCGCGCTGGTGCCGATGCTGGAGGTGCGGCTGCGCAACCCGGACGGTTTCCTGACTTTCGCCGCCTTCTGACCAGGTGTCGGGGACCGGCCCACATCCGCGTACGCGGCGGATCGGGGACCGGAGGAGCGGTTGACCGGTTCCCGCCGTTGGGGCATCGTGGGCAGCACATCGGCAACGGGGAGGCACGCGCGACACCATGGGGCCAGAGCGGGGGATCCGGTGGTGACGCTCCCCGCGGCGGGGGAGCGGCGGCGAACCATTGCGTGTGTCGTTGTCTTCTGCCTGGCCGTCCTGGTGTCGCTGGCGTGGCTGGCCGGGTGGTCCGCCACCGTTGCGCCGGACTCGGGCAGTTATTTCCAGACCCTCTCCTCGCTCTTCGGCGACGATCGAAGCCTTTGCCTGCGGACTCCCTTCTATCCGCTCCTGATGGCAGCGGCCGACGCGGCCGGGCACTCGGGATGGCTGGTGCTGGGGGTCCAGATCGTGTGCCACGCCCTGGCCGCGTCCGTGATGGCGGCGGTGCTCTGGCCGGCGAGCGCCGCGGCGGCCACCGTCGTCGGGCTCCTCCTGGCGGTGGACCTCTCCGCGGCGGCAACCAGCACGGCGTACCTCACGGAAAGCCTGGCCGCCTCCGGGCAGGTGCTTTGCTGCGCCCTCCTGATCGCCCAGACCGGGCCGGACCGCGCCCCCGGACGGAACGCGCTGCTTGGCGCGGGGATTCTGTTCGGCCTCGCCCTGATGATCCGTCCCACCGGGTGGGTCCTCTTCGTTCCGCTGCTGGCAACCTATGCCTGGCGGCTGCGCTCCCTCGTCAAGACGTGCCTGGTGACGGCCGGCTTCTGTCTCATCCTTGCCGGCATCGTCCTGTTCAACATGGCGCGTTGCGGGTACGCCGGCATCGTCCGGCCGGGCCCCTACCTGGCCTTCCCGCTGTTCGCCCAGCAGCTCTTCGCCCGGGACAACGGGCCCGTTTCGCGCGAACTGGACGACGCGCTGCGAGGCTGCTACCCGGACTTGCGGTACGAAGATGTCACCGTGGCCACTTCCAATGAGTTCATCCACCAGCGCTTTGCCGCCTGCCTGGCGAGGCGCTACCCGGGGGATGGCACAAAAGGATGGGAGCTCTATGGCGGGGCGTACCGCGAGGCGGCCCTCGCGCACCCGGGACGGTTCGCCCAGCGGATGTTTCTCGAGTCGCTCGTCTTCCTGTACGGGCCGGCGGCCGACTACGCCTACCAGATGGCGCGGGACAGCGAGCGGTTCGACCGGGTGGCCTTCTGCACGCCGGGGCGCGGCCCCGCGCGGGACGATTTCCGGCGATTCATCTGCCCCCTGCCGTCACCCTCCCCCCCGCTGGGAATGTTTCTGGCGCGGCTGTCCGCCGGCTCCGTCGCGCTCTATCAGCCCTACCTTCCCCTCGGCATGTCCTTCCCGTCGGCCTTCGCGGCCGCCGCCGTCGTGCTCGCGTACTGGATCCTGGCCCTCCTCGTGGCGTTGCCGGCGCTTCGTCTCCCGGTGGTCCTGGCCGGCCTGCTCGTCTGCTCCAATGCCGCCCTCACGGCGGCGGGCCAGGTGACCCTCTCCCGCTACGTGAGCATTCTCAGCCCGGCCTACCTGCTGGTCGTGGGGATCGTGGTCGCCTCCGCGGGGCAACGGCTGGCGGTCGCACTCAGGCGCGCGACGGCACCGCCTGCGGGGCGCGCGGAAACCTCGCCCTAGAGATGTGCGGGATCGTCGGCTACGCCGCGGCTTGCCCCGAGCCGGGACTCGATCGGGACTTTCTCCGGCGCGCCTGCGCCCGCATGGCCCACCGCGGGCCTGACGGCGAGGGGCTGTGGGAAGGCGCCGGCGCCGGCCTCGCGCACCGCCGCCTGTCCATCATCGACCTGGAGCGGGGCACCCAGCCCATGTCGTACGGCGGCGGGCGGTATGTCGTCACGTACAACGGCGAACTCTACAACTACCGCGAACTGCGGGCCCGCCTGGCCGGCCTTGGCCATTCATTCGAGACCGACTCCGACACGGAGGTCGTCCTGGCCGCCTTCGCCCAATGGGGGGAGGAGAGCCCGAAGCTCTTCAGGGGGATCTTCGCCTTCGGCATCTGGGACGCCCAGGAGCGACGGCTGACGCTCTGTCGTGACCAGCTGGGGGTGAAGCCCTTGCTCTATCACCGGCAGGGAGGGCGGATCGTCTTCTCCTCGGAGGTCAAGGCGATCCTGGAAGCACCTTGCGTGCCCCGGGACGCGGACGGCGAAGGGCTGGCCGACTACCTCGCCCTCGGCTACCCTCTGGGGGAGCGGACCGTGCTCCGCGGCATCCGCCGGTTGTCGCCCGGCACCCTCCTCGCCTGGCAGGACGGCGAGGTCACGGCAAGGACCTACTGGGATCTTGCCGCGGCGACCAACAATCCTCTGGAGCCGTCGGCCGACAAGGCCCGCCTCATCCGGGAATACGCCGCCGCCCTGGAGCGCGCCGTCACCAGCCAGATGGTCAGCGACGTCCCGGTGGGCGGATTCCTGAGCGGGGGGATGGACTCGTCCTCGGTGGTCTGTCACATGCGCGGTCGGACGCCGCACGCCCTCCAGACCTTCAGCATGGGCTTCACCGAGGGGTCCTTCAGCGAGCTGCCGCAGGCCCGGAGGGTGGCTGCCGCCTTCGGGACCGAGCACCACGACGAGACGGTGTCCCTCGACCCGGGAACCTCCTACCCGTTGCTGGCCGGCGCCTTCGACGAACCGCTGGGCGACAGCTCGCTTCTCCCCACCTACTGTGTGTCACGGCTGGCCCGCCGGCACGTCAAGGTCGTCCTGACGGGCGACGGTGCCGACGAGAGCCTGGCCGGGTACGACACGTACGTCGCCGACCTCTTCCAGCGCTTCTATCGTCTCCTTCCCCGCGCGCTCCACGAGCGGATCGTCCTCCCCGCGTCCGGCCTGATCCCCCCGAGCCGGCGGAAACTCAGCCTCAACTACCGGATCCGGCAGTTCATCGCCCATGCCCACAACGATCTCCCCCGCGCGCACTACGGCTGGCGCCTGCTCTTCGGAGACGACGAACGCCGGGCGCTGCTGGGCGGCCGCGCCCCGGGATACGACCCCGCCGACTCCTACCGGTCCTACTTCGATCAGGTGCCGGAGGGAGATCCCCTCAACCGCTGCCTGTACGTGGACATGAAGACGTGGCTGGCGAACGACATCCTGACGAAAGTGGACCGGGCCAGCATGGCCGTCGGGCTGGAGGCCCGCGTCCCCTTCCTGGACGTCGACCTGGTGGAGTTCACGATGCGGCTCCCGGCCGCACTCAAGATGCGGGGGCTGCGACGCAAGGTCGTGCTCAGGGAGGCCATGCGGGGGCGACTGCCCGACTTCGTCCTGCGCCGGCGCAAGGCCGGTTTCAACGCGCCGGTTTCCGACTGGCTCCGCGGCTCCTACCGCGAAGTGGCCGAGGAGCTGTTCGGCGGCACCTCCCGCCTTGTGGACCTGGACCACCCGGTGGTGCGGGGATTGTGGCAGGAGCACCGGCGCGGCGAGCGGGACCACGGCTTCAGCCTCTGGTCGCTGGCCGCCCTGTTGCTCTGGGAGCGTTCGGTGCTGCAGCCCCCCGCCGTCGGACGGCGCGCAGGAGAGGCGGAGCGATGAGCGGCTCGACCACCACGCCCCCCGAACGGTCACGACCGGTAGGGGGGGAGACCATGTCCCCTTCCCTGAGCGAGGCCAGGAACTACTATGCCTGGATCATGGACCGGTTCGTGCCGTATCTCGGCCGGCGGGTCCTGGACGTCGGCGGAGGGCACGGCCCGCTGCTCGACCACGTCGTCGCCCAGGGGCGATCGGTCACCGCGGTGGATCTCTCGGCCGACTGCGTGCGGGAAATACAGCTGCGCTTTCGCGGCCAGGCGCTGGAGGCCCGGCAGGGGGACATCGCGGATCCGGCCCTTGCCGCCGAACTGGCCGGCGAGAGGTTCGACACCGTGCTGTGCGTCAACGTCCTGGAGCACATCGAGAGGGACGGGGCGGCCCTCCGCTCGCTGGCGGACATCCTGCGCCCCGCCGGCGGTCGGCTCCTCCTGCTGGTGCCGGCCCATCCGTTTCTCTTCGGGGCTCCGGACGAGCTGGCCGGCCACTTCAGGCGCTATTCGCGGAAGGGGCTGCGAGGACTGCTCGAAGCGTCGGGCTTCCGGGTGGAGCGTCTCTCCTTCTTCAACGCCCCGGGTGTCATACCCTACTTCATCACCTCGCGCCTTGTCCGGCCGCGGAGCCTGGGGGGCGTGGTGGACACCCAGTTGCGCTGGTACGATCGCCTTGTCGTCCCCGTCGCGCGGCGCCTGGAGCCATCCGTGGGGATGCCCTTCGGGCAGTCGCTGACCGCGGTGGCCGTCCCCCGCGGGGAGCCGAACGGCGGCCGAAGCGGCTAGGGGGCCGGGAGCCCCCGACACAGTTCCGCCGCGATCAACTCCCCCGCGGCGCGGTGCCCGCGCTCGTTCCAGTGTCCCTCGCCCTCGTGGCCCCCGAAGCCGTGGAAGAACACCCCCGTGCGGCTCGCGCGCTCGGCCAGCGGCGGCGCGAGTGACAGCGACGGCACGCCGAGGCGCGCGCAGGCGGCGGCGATCCGCCGGTCCGGGTAGAAGAGATCGTCGATCCCCCGGGCCCGCGCGTACGCCTGACGGGCGGCCGGGTCGGGGTGCACCTGCGCGGGGTTCGAGAGGCTGACGACCAGCAGCCGCGCCCCGTGCGCGCGCACCTCGTCGGCCATCAGCCCGAGCAGCCCCTCCGTCACCCGCCAGGCGCGCTCCCAGGCCGCGTCGCGCGGTGGACGGTAGACTTCGTCGTCGAGGCCGGCGGATGCGCCCGTGTCGGCCGCAGGGGGAGCCGGCGCCGCGGGCGCATGTGCCGCGTCCGCCGCCGACTTCAGCAACTGGAGCACGCGGACCCGATTCAACACCTCCGAGGCTGCCTCCCGCAGCCGCAGCCGCCACGGCGGGGGGAAGCCGGCGCGAAAGCCTTCGTCGAGCACCAGCCGCCCGTCGCGCTCGACGAAGTACGGGCGGGTCGGATCGCGCTCCAGCTCGCGCGAGTTGTTGCGTACGTCGTTCCCGGTTACGAAGGCCAGCACGACGACGTCCGGGTCGTAACGCCACGCGTCGTGCCGCAGCGCGAGCAGCTCCTGCGCGGTACCGTAGCCGGAGACGCCGAAGTTGATGACCTCGACGCGGCGACCCGCGAGCGCCCCGCAACCGCCCAGCTCGCGCTCGAGCACCGACCAGAACGTCTGCTCCATGGGGAGCTGCATCGCCTCGGCGTAGGAGTCGCCGAGGACCGCGATCCGCAGCGTGCCCGGCGGCTTCGCCAGGGCGTGCTCGCGGTCGCGCAGCCCGCGGCTGCTGATGCGCACGAAGTCGCGCCCCTCGCGGTTCCAGAGGCCCGCGGCCCCGGGGCGAAGCACGCCGCCTCGCTGGTAATCGCGCGTGTAGAAGGACGGCGCCGAGAACCCGGCGACCCGCAGTCCGACCTCGGCGACGGCCAGCGCGGCGAGGATCGAGGCGCCCAGGAGGGCCAGGTGCCGCCGGAGGGGCGCGCTCATCGCGCCGGCGCCCCGAAACGCAAAGCCCCCGCGGTCCTGAGTTCGCGGGGGCTCACGTCGTGATTCTTGCTGGTAGCGCTACGGGGATTCGAACCCCGGTTTGATGGCTGAGAACCACCCGTCCTGACCCCTAGACGATAGCGCCACGTGGGGGGGAGTATAGGAATTGGCGGATCGATGTCAAGGCCGGACGTCGTGCGCGGCCAGCCGCCGCAGCTCCTCCGCCAGGTTCGGCGTGGCCTCGCCGCGCCCGACCAGCGCCGCGGCCTCCGCGGCCGTGAACCAGCGCCCCTCGTCGATCTCGCCGGGGTGCGGGCGCGGCTCCCCGCGCGCCACGTGCAGGTAGGTCGCGACCAGCTCGCTCTCGCGCTCCGTCCGCCAGAGGTAGCGGTAGAGGAAGCGCAGCTCGCCCTCCAAGCCGAGTTCCTCGCGCATCTCGCGGCGGGCGCCGGCCTCGTGGTCCTCGCCGATGTCCAGGTGCCCGCCGACCGAGGTGTCCCACTTGCCCGGCTGGATGTCCTTGGTCAGCGGCCGCCGCTGCAGGTAGATCCTCCCGGCCGCGTCGACGACGATCACGTGCGAGACGCGGTGCAGCAGCGCCGGGTCCCGGTGGCACGCCGAGCGCGGCGCGCGACCGACGACGCACCCCTCCTCGTCGACGACCTCGAAGATCTCCTCGGCGGGCGCCGCGAGCAGCAGGGCGGCCCACTCGCCTTCCGCGCGCGCCGCCGCGCAGCGCAGGCCGAGCCGCTCGTAGGCGACGCGGACCTCGCGCTCCTGCTCCCCGGCGAGGATCCCCGCCAGCACGAGCGCCCCGCCGGGGGCCAGCCGCGCGGCGAGCGCGGGGGCCAGGGGCACGAGGACGTCCGCGGTGATGTTCGCGGCGACCAGTTCGAAGCGGCCGGTGATCGCCGCGAGGTCCTCGCCGCCGACGCGCACGCGCCCCGCCAGATTGTTGCCCTCGACGTTGAGCCGCGCCGCGGCGACCGCGTCCGGGTCGTTGTCGAGCGCGACGACCTCGCGGGCCCCGAACAACGCCGCCGCCATCGCCAGGATGCCGGTCCCGGTGCCGAGATCGAGCACCCGCACGGGCGCGCCGGCAGCGCAGCGCTCGTCGATCAGCGCCAGCGCCAGCCGCGTGCTCGCGTGCAGGCCGGTCCCGAAGGCCATGCCCGGGTCCATCTCGATGACCGCGTCGCCGGGCGCGGGCTCGCACGGGGCCCACGTCGGCTTGATCAACAGGTGCGGGGCGGCCCGGAACGGCCGGAAGTGCTCCTTCCAGCCGGCGCCCCAATCCTCCTCGAGCAGGGGCTCGGAGCGCACGGCGATCGCCGCGGCCCCGGCCCGCGCCGCCAGCGCCGCCAGGTCGCGTCGCAGGGCGGCCTCGGCGTCTCCGGCGCCCTCGCCGTCGGCCAGGTAGGCCGTGATCCGCTCGCGCTGGCCGACCCGCGCATCCGGCGGCGCAGCGGCGATCTCGACCCCTGCGCCGGTCGCCTCGGCGAGCAGGTCGGCGGCCGCGTCGGTGAGCGATGCCGGGACCTCGACGCTCACCCGCCGCCAGGTGCGGCGCGGGCGGTGCGCGAACGGGTCCGCGGGAGTGCCGGCCATCGGGTACGGGAGTCTACCGCAAAGCGTGAGGCGGCGCACACCGGCGGCGGGCGGACCGCGTGCTATACTCCAGGCCACGTCGCGGCGCCCGCCACGGCCGGACCGCACGGAGGAGTCGAGCGATGCGGCAGTTCCACGTACCCAAGGAGCGGGCGTCGGTCTTCGTCGAGATCCCGCCGCGGCCGCCCGAGACGCGGTTCGTATTCCTCGCCCCGCACGCGCAGGGGCACCGCGGCGCCGAGATGCCCTCGGACATCTTCAACGCACCGGACACGTTCATCCCGCTCTTCCGCGACGACGGGGACACGGTGCTCGCGCGGCGCGACGCGATCACCTGGATCATGGTCGGCGACCCGCAGCGCGCCGAGTGGTACTACTACGAGACGCGCGCCGGCGCCGGGGAGGCCGGGGTCCACATCGAGTTCGACACCGGCACGCACCTCGAGGGCCGGGTCGCCCTCCTCGGCCCGGAGGGTTCGCGGCGCGTGATCGACGTCGTGAACCGCAACGGCGACTTCCTCCACGTCCAGCGGGACGGGGAACTCTTCCTCGTGAACCTGCGGCGGGTCGCGTCCATCACGATCGCGGGGGAGTGACGGTGGCGGCGCTGGATCGCGTCCTCGACTCGATGGCCTCCCGCAAGGCCGAGCTGCTCTCGCTCAAGACCGGGGGTATCCCGCTCCTGCACTCGGAGCGCGGGACCCAGCCCGTCGGCTCGGCTGCCCTCGGCGAGGAGCGCGTGCTTGCCTACGTGCGCGAGCTGGCAGGGCCCGCCGAGAGCGCGGCGCTGGAGGCGCGCGAGTCGGTGTCGTTCGCGTATCGCGGCTTCTCCGTGACGGTGACGTTCCCGGCGGGCGGCGCCGAGGCCGAGATCCGCCCGGCGGCGGCGCAGGAGACCGCGACGCCTCCGCTCGAGCCTCCACCGGCGTCCGCGGCCGCCTGCGCCGATGCCGCGGCGTCCGCAGCGGCCGGCCGCACCTTCGACCCGCGGGCCGCCGGCGAACCGGCGATCGACGAGCTGTTCAGGGAGATGATCAAGCGCGGCGCCTCCGACCTGCATCTGACGATGGGCCAGGCGCCGCGGCTGCGCCAGAGCGGCGAGATGACGGCGCTGGAGGCGCCCGCGCTGACGCCGGCGCGCATGGAGGAGCTGCTGCGGCCGATCTGCCCGCCGAAGAACCTGCGCGAGTTCGAGCACAGCCACGACACGGACTTCGCCTACGAGGTTCCGGGGCTCGCGCGCTTCCGCTGCAACTACTTCCTCGACCGCTCGGGGATGGGGGCGGTCTT
The DNA here is from genome assembly GCA_036524115.1 of bacterium. Lineage (NCBI taxonomy): Bacteria > bacterium. The sequence continues at coordinate 24,306 of DATDCY010000123.1, forward strand.
CCGCCAGATCCCGACGAAGATCCCGTCCATGGAGCACATCGGGCTGCCGAAGGAGGCCGTCGAGCTCTGCTGGCTCTCCAAGGGCTTCGTGGTTGTCACCGGGCCCACAGGCTGCGGCAAGTCCACGACGCTCGCCGCGCTCATCGACTTCATCAACGAGCACCGCTCGGATCACATCGTGACGATCGAGGACCCCATCGAGTTCGTCCACCGCAACAAGCGCTGCCTCATCAACCAGCGCGAAGTCGGCACGCACACCACCGGCTTCAAGCGCGCGCTGCGGGCGGCGCTGCGCGAGGACCCGGACATCGTCCTGGTGGGCGAGATGCGCGACCTCGAGACGATCGGCATCGCCATCGAGACGGCGGAGACCGGGCACCTCGTCTTCGGCACCCTGCACACCACGACCGCCCCCTCGACGGTCGACCGCATCATCGACCAGTTCCCCGCCGACCGGCAGACGCAGATCCGCGTCATGCTCTCGGAGACGCTCAAGGGCGTCATCGCGCAGACGCTCTGCCGCAAGCGCGGCGGGGGCCGCGTCGCGGCCTACGAGGTGCTCATGGTGACCACGGCCGTGGCGAACCTCATCCGCGAGGGCAAGACCTTCCAGATTCCCTCGCTGATGCAGACGCAGCGCCAGGCGGGGATGCGCACGCTGAACGACTCGCTCTGCGACCTCGTGAAGGCGAAGACGGTCGACGCGAAGGAGGCCTACATCAAGGCCGTCGACAAGGGCGGGCTGCTTGCGCTCTACGAGCGCGCCGGGATCCGCTTCGACCCGGAGCGGCTGACGACGCTTTCCACGCCGTCGTTCTGAGCGGCGGCGCAGCGCGGGTCCGGCGCGGCCAGGTCTCCCGCCACCAGCAGACTCACCGCAGGGCAGCCGCCACGACAGTTGGCGTGGTGCGGGCAGCCGGCGCGCGGGCAGGCGTTCCCGGCGAAGCTCCTGAACCAGTCCAGCCGCGGGTGGGCCAGGATGCGCCCGAGCGGATCGTCCAGGAGGTTGCCGAGCCGGAACTCCGGCCGCCCGAAGAACAGGTAGCAGGGGTAGACCGAGCCGTCGGGCAGAACGGAGACCTTCGTCGTGCCGGCGGGGCAGCGGACGTCCGCCGCCGCGGGTCCGGCCCGCGCGATGAAACCCTCGCAGACCACGCCCGCCGCGCGCGGGTACTCGCGTCGCAGCGCCGCGAGTCGTTCCTCGTACTCCGCGTACGAGAGGCAGTCGGCGAGGTCCGCGGGCACGACCGGGTCGCGGAAGATCAGGAAGAACTCCGCGCCCCGCCGGTGCAGATGCCCGCGCGCGGCGGGCGGCAGCGTCCAGCCTCGCGTGCAGACGCTCTTGACCAGCGGCCCGCGCCGCCCGACGTAGGCGCGCAGCGCCGCCGGCGTCTCCTCCCCGTTGACCGAGACGCCGACGCGCAGGGTCCCGCGCCCGAAGCGGTCCTCGAGGCGCTCGAGCAGGGCGAGATCGCCGCGGCCGTTCGTGCTCAGCGTCGTGCGCATGCGGCGCGCGGCGAGCGCTTCGATCAGCTCCGCGAGCCGCGGATGCAGCGTGGGCTCGCCGCCCAGCAGATCGAGCGTCGCGACACCGGCTTCCCGCAGCCGCTCGAGCATCCGGGCGAAGTCCGCCGGATCGACGTCGGGCAGCGGCGTCAGGCCGCGGTTGAAGCAGAACTCGCAGGCGAGGTTGCAGCGCAGCGTCGGGTAGAACTGGACGAAGAAGTCGCGCCGCACGTCGCAACCCCGATCGTCAGTCGCGGCACCCGCCGGCGCGGCCCGCGAAGAGCCCCGCGGCGAGCAGCGCCACGCCGGGGAGATACAACCACCACGGGAAGCGGTGCGGCACGAACGAGGCGATCGTCGCGGCGTCTGCGCCGAGCAGCGGCAGCGCGGGCGCGACGAAGGCCGCGAGCATGAGCGCGAGGCCGGCCACGGCCAGCGCCCGGGCGCGGCGAGGGACTTCGATCTCCTCCTCGCGGTCGAGGACCGGCGCCGCCCAGAGGACGAAGAGCGCCGCGGCGATCGCCGGCGTGATCCAGGGCGCCAGCCACGGCCAGGGAATGAGGAAGAGAACATCCCACTCCGCCCACGAGACCGGCCAGCCGAGCGCGACCTTGAGCCAGAGGTAGTAACAGAGGTCCCAGACGCCGAACACGAAGAGGAACGCGGCCGTGCGGCGAATCCTTCCCTGCACGGCGAGCCGCGCCACGGCGAGGATCATCGCGATCGTGGCCGCCTCGCGCACCAGCTCCAGCGCCAGGTCGCGCATCGGCCAGATGCGCAGCGGGAACATCGTCAGCGGGTCGTCCGGGTAGTAGAGGCGCCGCAGGTACACGACCAGCACGGACTCGACCCAGGCCATCGCCGCGGCGTAGGCGCCGAGCCAGAGCAGGGTGCGGCGGGCGGACTTCATGCCCCGAGTCTAGCAGCCTGCGGCCGATCAGCCCCCAGCCCGACAGGCCGCTCAGACGGGGTCAGATGCAAGGCGCGCGACGATCCGGCGACTGAGGCGTACGAGTTGTACGCCGCAGGGAGCCGGGAGGAGTGCAACGCCGCAGATGGCCCCGTATCAGCGGCCTGTTACGCGGAAACGCCAGCCGCGCAGGGAGAAGACCGCGCCGTCCTGCGTGATCTGCTCCAGGCGCACGCCGGGCGCAGCGTCCTGCCCCTCGCGCACGATGCGGTCGTTGACCGTCAGCAGCCGCAACCCCGGCTCCTCGGACCAGACGTGCCCGCTGACCGAGAACTTGGCGAGGGTCGCGCGCAGGTCCTGGGGCAGTTCCTCCATACCGACGACGCGACCATCGGCCGGCGGTGCCTCGGGTTCCGGCGCCGGGGTGGCGGCTTCGATCGGCACCGGCTGGGAAGTGACGACCGGCAGGGGCGTCGCCGGGTTCACGGCCGGCGGCGGCGCGATCGATGACGGAAGCGGGGCCAGGGCGGGGACCGCGACGGGCGCGGGGACCGCTGGCGGCGCGGGCGCCGGCGGCTGTGCTTCGGCGGGCACCGCCGGC